>CALBXO010000715.1 GCA_937890335.1 uncultured Pseudomonadota bacterium
TGGTCCTCAAAATTGCCGACCAGCTCCCAGGTGATGGTCTGGTTG
Organism: uncultured Pseudomonadota bacterium; assembly: GCA_937890335.1. Taxonomy (GTDB): domain Bacteria; phylum Myxococcota_A; class Bradymonadia; order Bradymonadales; genus CALBXO01. Next base: position 46 of record CALBXO010000715.1, read on the forward strand.
CTCAGCTTTGAGCCGTCACCAGCCAGGTATTGCACGTCCAGCCGCACAGAGGAGTTGGCGTTGACGCCGACGCTCTGCGAGCTGTGGTGGCGCAGCTCGGAACCGGGACCGGGGTCCCCGTTGTTTCCGTTGTTTCCACCGTTGTTTCCACCGTTGTTTCCCCCCGCCGATCCGGCCGGCGCGGAGTCACCGCACGCGGCGCCGGCTGCAAAGAGCAGCAGAGCCGCGAGTGTCCAATAGCGCATCTTCAACATCACCAATGCCCCTCATCTACGCGGCGTATGACCGCGCGCCAATTTGCCGGCTGTCCGGCGTTCCATGCCTGTCCCGTGGGATTGCGGGTGCGTGCTAGTATACCCGCGCGCGAGGTAGGTTCAAATCTCACCACTCGAGGACCACGGCGGCCCCGCCCTGGCGGGGGTCGAGCCGTAGCCGTGCGCCCGCCGCTTCCACTGGATCGTCGGTGAGGAAGTACAGGACGACAGCACCCGTGAGGGCGACAAGTCCGGTCCCGAAGAGGATGTTTGCGGTGAGCTGGTTCGACTCGCCGCTCTCGATGAGGGCGTCGACCTTGGTGCGGTCATGGGTTCCCGCCTGGATCTCGGCCAGCGTCGTGTCGGCCAGCAGCGCGAAGACGCCTCCCGTCGCGATGAGGACGGCGCCGGCACCGGCGCTGTACCAGGCGTAGTCCCGCTCCAGCAGCGAGTCGGAGTTGTCCGGGTCCGGAATTGGGTCCAGCGGGGCGGGCTCAACGAAGGAGTTGTCGGGCGGCAGCGTCTCCTCCGCGGCCGGCGGCAGGAGCAGCTCAGCGACCGCGTCGTCGAGGTACGATGGGTCGCGAAGGTCTTCGGTCGGTGCCGGGACGTAGGGGCGCAGCTCTGGGTTGCCCGGCGCGCGCATCTCCAGATCCACCGTGTAGATCCCCTCTTCCAGGAGGACCCGGACGAAGATCATCCGATCCACGGGTACCAGCTCCGCGAATTCAAGCAGGCAGTCCACGTCACCGCCGCAGCGCTTGAAGTCGCGGTAGGCTCGCCCGAGCGAGCGTTTTACGCCCCTGGCGTCGATGACTTCAAACCCCTCGATTGCTGTGATGCGGTCCTCGATGTCTGCGATGACGCTCCGCGCGGCGCGTGAGTTGACGCCAGAGGTCTCGGTCAGCACCACGTGGACAGTGAGGCTGGTCTCGCCCGAGTCGAACGTCATCTCCTGCGCGGACGCGAAACTGGGCACAAGAGCGGCGGCGGCGATCACGAGCGCCACGACCCTGGGTCTGCGGCGCGCGATCAACCCGAGCAACAAGAGCACCAGGCCCAGTCCCCACCAGCCGCCCGCGGGCCGCGCGGTCGCGCAGCTGCAATCGTCCGCTTTGCTGTCGGGCGGCGGTGGCGGAGGCGCGACATCGGCGCTGTCTCCCATATCTCCCCCTTCCACCGTGTCCCGGCGGCCCATGTCGCCCGAGTCGGAGCCCGCATCCACGCCGGCGTCCTCGCCGGCCACGTCCTCACCGTCCTCGTCGGCGCCGGCGTTCGGGTCGATTCGACACGCGAGGAACGGGTTGCTGGGCGTCCCGAAGTTGTGGCAGAAGAAGCCGCCGGGGCAGTCGTCGTCGGTCTCGCACCGGTCCGAGCAATAGCCCTCGCTGAAGTCCTGCGCGGTGAACAGGCACATCGCCTCGCAGTTGAGGTCCTCCGCGCTGCAGGGGTCACCAAACGTGCCCCGGATTTCACCGCAGATCATCACCGTGGCGCCGTTGGCCTCACTCGTATAGGGCTCGCACCGCTCTCCCTCCCGGCAGTCCTCGTCGGTGTCGCAGTCGTCACCGCCGCCCCAGAACAGCTCGCAGATGCCGATCTTGTCGTCGCGCGAGAGCGTGGCCTGGCCCAGGTCCGGCAGGTAGGACGCCGCCATGGTCGCCGCGGAATCGTCGTTGGTGTGGGTCAGTCCCAGGAGGTGGCCGGTCTCGTGCGTGATGACGGAGCGCGGGTCCAGGATGTCGGGCCGTCGCCAGCCGCCGCCGCCCGGCTGCCATGTGAAGTTGACCGCGTTGTAGACGATGTCCACCGACGGTCGGCCGGGCAGGCTCGTCACGTTGATGCGGGTCGCCCCGGCGACCATCGTGCCCTGGTTGCCCCACTCCTCCTCTGACTCGATCCACCGGTAGACCTGGTGCTCGTCGATGGCCTCGCGCAGCTCCGTTTGTCCGCCGTACTCCAGGACGGGTCGGGCGCACCCGACGCGGTTCCACTCTTCCAGCGAGATGAGCACCTCGGCCTCAAGCTCCTCCACCGAGAGCTCTTCGATGCCCTCTCCGTGGAGTTCAATGCTGATCGGGACAAGGTCGGAGGGCCACTCGAGCCCGTTGGCCTGCCAGGCGTGGGCGTGACCTGCGCAAGCCAGCAAGACCAGCGCACAAACCAGTGCGGTCAGTCGGCTCATCGTTGGCCCCCAAACCGCGCGGAGAGGAAGCGTCGAAGCTGGGTGGCGGACACCCGATCGAGGGCCTCTCCGCCGGTGCAATAGGCCAGGTCTACGTAGCCGACATCCGTAAACTGGCGCCGGAACTCGCCGCCATCGAGGACGAAGTGCCCCTGCCCGAGGCCGAGGACGACCCATGTGTCGCCGACGTGACCGCGCTCGAGAAACAGCAAGACGTCCGTGCCCGGAACCAGTTTTGGTGTGCCGAGAACCACCGTTCCCGCGCCGCCCGGGAGCCGAACGACGAGGCGGTCCTCGCTGGCGCCTTTGAAGCGACCGCTGATGCGAATCTGGTAGTCGGTGTAGGCCATACCCCCGGGGGCCAGATACTCACTGACCGACAGGACCCGGCCCTCGACGACGAGGTCGGCGCGATCGGACAGCTCCGGCAATCCCGCGCGAATCACCGTCGTGGTCTGGGCCGGCGGGCTGTGGGCAAGGAGGGTCGCAGCCAGCAATACGGCGGCGATCCAGGGGGGCGGGCAGGTTCGTGGTGCGTTCACGCATGCATTGTGGCCTGAGGGCACGGAGCGCGCAAGCGACGGTATCGTTGACCGTGCCCGCCGCTGCTCGTAGACTCTCGCCGCGACCAACAAATGACATCCCAGCCCAACGGGATCGAGCGGGCACGCCCCGCGGTTTCCAGGAGAGCCTCGAATGCCAGCAATCATCCGCCTCGTCGGCCTACTCGTCCTCGCGGCTGCGATCGCAGCGGGCGGAACCGCTGTTGCGCAGCAGAAGACCCTTCAGAACGACAGCTTCGCCGACAACAGCGAGGTCGGGTTCCAGGGTGGGTTCTGCGACGGTGTCAACGCCCCCTGCGGCGAGATCGCCGCGTCCACGTACGTGCCGGACGCAGAGGATTACCCAGTGCGACTGAGCCGCCTGCAGATCCTGTTCGGCGGCGGCCAGGAGGGCGAGATGCGGGAGGTGGGGGTCCAGGTCTGGCGGGACTCGAACCCGCCCCAGAACAACCCCGGCGAGCTCGTGTATAGCGAGGACATCCAGCTCACGTCGGCCAATATGAGCTTCAACGAGATCGACTTCTCCGCGGCTGGGCTCAGCTTCGACACTCCGTTCCGGATCGGGATCGTTTACCGCCACAACGGGTTCCCTGGCCACGCGCGTGACACCGACGGGAACAACTTTCCGGATCGCAACTGGATCTTCGCCATTGATCCGCTCAGTCAGCAGCCCATCGGATGGTTCAAGTCCCGTGACCTCCTGGTGCAGGGCGATTGGATCGCCCGAGCTCTGGTGACAACCGGGGGCGGAAATCCGAACAACAACCCAAACAACAACCCGAACAACAACCCGAACAACAACCCGAACAACAACCCGAACAACAACCAGCCGGCGGAGCTGGCCGTGACCAACGTCACGCCGACCACGTCTTCCAACAAAGAGGAAGTGCAGCTGACTGTGTTTGGCGCCGGGTTTGAAGCCGGGATGACCATCCGCGTCGGGTCCATCCAGTTGACGAACGTCAGTGTGCAGAACGCCTCCGGCGCACTCGGGACGCTGCCCGCAGGCGGTGTGCCGGGTACCTACGACGTGATTGTTCAGGTGGGCGCGGAGACCGCGGTCTACCCGAGTGGATTTACGATCACCGACGGAGGCGGTGGGGACGGGGGGCTCATGTTGAGCGACATCCAGCCGGACACCGCCACCTTTGGCCAGGAGACCGTCGTGACGCTGGTGGGCGCGGACTTCGACAGCGACGTGACCTTCTCGATCGGAGGCGAGTTCCTGACGGAGGTTGTGGTGCAGAACAGCTCGCTGGCGACGGGAGTCGCTCCCGGAACGTTGCGTGTGGGCACCCACCCGGTCGTCGCCGCGCGTGGAGACGAGGAGGCGATCCTCTCCCCGGGTTTCGAGGTGGTCACCAGCGCCAGCGGTGGCAGCGCCGGAGGAGGCTGCACGACGGCGCCGGGCGAGCTGACCGGTGGGACCCTCCTGCTGCTCGCTGGCCTGATCTTCGTCGTCCGACGCAGGTCGCTTGTCTGACGGTCCGGGTTGCGTTAGACCTCCTCAGCCACGGCTCAGTGTTTGGAGATCGCGCATCATGAACAAGTCCCTGTTTCCGCTCTTGATTCTTCTGTGTGTGACCGTGCTCGCAGGTTGCGACACGGAAGCCAACGGCGACGAGAAGCACAAGGGCGGCCCCAAGGCCGATCCTTCGGCGGGCGGCGGCGAGATCGTCGTTGTCATCGACGGGCGGGAGATCACCCGCGAGGCGTACGAGGACGTTCTCTACACAGCCTTCGCAGAGAACCACCTCGAGGCGTTCATCGAGGACGAACTCGTCAATGCACAAGCCAAGAAGATGGGCGTCCAGCCCGACAAGGACGCCATCGACAAAGAAGTTCAGAAGAGCGTCGACACGCTCCTGAAGACGCGGTTCGGCGGGAGCGAGGACGCACTGCGGCGGGCACTCATCGAGCGCAATATGAGCCTCGAGGGCTGGAAGAAGGACCTGCGCGCCAAGGCTCGACGGACCAACCTCATCGACCTGATGATCAAGAAGACCCGCGATGGCGACTCGCCGTCCGTGCTCAAGAAGTTTGAGCAGAAATACGGCGAGGACGGCAAGAAGTACCGGGTCCGGCACATCCTCATCAGCAGCAAGGTCATCAACACGCGGTTCTACCCCAAGAGCCAGTACGAGACCGAGAAGGCGCAGATCGAGGCGGACCTCAAGGAGCAGGGCAAGAAGCTGTTGACGCAGCTCAACAGCGGGGCTGACTTCGAGGCGCTCGCCAAGGCCAACTCGGACGACTTCACCGCGAGCCGCGGCGGCTCCCTGGGCGAGGCGTGGAAGGGCCGGTTTGGCACGGAGTTCGACAGCACGGTCAACCGGCTCGCGATTGGGCAGACGAGCGGCCTCGTGAAGGGGCGCCGCGGGTTCCACATCATTGAGGTTACGAAGATCAACAAGGGCGTTGAGTACAGCGGCAGCGCCATCCTCATCAGCACGGCGCCCAGCGGTCCGGCCGACAGTCGGTCCAAGGAGGACCGGGACAAAGCAGCTCTCGAGAAGCTCACGCAGGTGCAGAAGGCGCTGGCGGGCGGCAAGGACTTCATGGAAGTCGCCAAGGAGTTCAGCGACGACCTGTCCACCAAGTCGCGCGGCGGCGAGCTCGGCACCTTCGGTCGGCGTCGGCTCGGCAAAGAGGTGGACGCGGCGCTGGAGAACGCCAAGATTGGCGCCGTGACCGCGCCGATCAAGTCCCCGCGCGGTCACTGGCTGGTCAAGCTCGAGGGTCGCAAGGCGGTCCCGAGCAAGGACCGGCGCGTCGTGAGGCACATCTTCCTCTCTACCGAGTACGACGACGTGAAGAAGCGGCGCCTGGAGGGTACGCTCGAGGCCAAGGCCAAGGCCAAGGCAGAGGAGGTCCTCGCCAAGGTAAAGGCCGGCGAAGACTTCAAGAAGCTGGCTACCGACCTGACGGAGGACGCCTACACGCGCAAGGCGGGCGGCGAGTACTACAACTACCGCCGCACCAGCCTCGGCCCCGAGGTCTGGGAGGCCATCCAGAAGCTTGGGCCCGGCAAGGAAGCTGTGCTCGTGGAGTCCAAACGCGGTTTCCATGTGGTGCAGGTGATGGAGAAGTCCGAGACGAAGTTTGAGGACGTGCGCGACGAGCTCCTCGCCGAGCTGGCCGGGGCTCAGGTGTCGCCGGCCGACTCGCGGTCCTTCCTGGACGGGCTCAAGGCCGAGGCCAAGGTTCAGCGCAAGATTGTTCCGGACCCCAAGGCCCCGGTGGAGCCGCCGGCCAGTCAGCCCGCGGACGCCGACACAGGCTCTGGCGCACCTTGACGGGCAGCGGGGGCAAGACGCCGCAGCAAGCGTGGCGGCAGCGCACTCAACTCTCGACCCAGCGGACGGCCGTGTGATACACACGGTGCCGTCATTCCCACGACGCAGGAGCGATCCGTGCAACTGAGGACCTACGTCTTTCTCGACCAGCTGCAGCCGCAGCTGGCCAGCTTCATCGGCAAGACGGCCCGCGGGTTTCTGCCGGTTCCCTTCGTGGCGAGTCTGTGGGTGGAGATCGCCCCTGGTATCGCCATCAATCGCGTGACCGACACCGCCCTCAAGGCCACCAATGTGGCGCCGGCGGTGCAGGTTGTGGAGCGGGCGTTTGGCCTCCTGGAGGTACACGACCACGACCAGGGGCAGGTCAGGGACGCCGGAGCGGCGATTCTCGACCAGCTGAACCTGAGCGAGGACGGCCGGCTCAAGCCCAAGGCTGTGAGCAACCAGATCATCCGGTCTGTGGAGCCGTACCAGGCGCAGCTCATCAACCGCAACAGCGCGGGTATGATGCTGCTGCCGGGACAGAGCCTGTTCATCCTGGAGACGGACCCCGCAGGCTACGTGGTCTTTGCCGCCAACGAGGCGGAGAAGGCCGCCAACGTCTTTCTGGTCAACATCCGCCCCTACGGGCGCTACGGGCGCCTCTATATGGCCGGCACGGAGGCGGAGATTGACGCCGCCGCGGAAGCCGCAACAGCCGCACTCGACTCCGTCTCCGGCGTCGAGCACTAGACACAATTTGAACACATCCTCCCCACGATTCGGGGAGGTCGGAAGGAGTAGAAATGGCCGAAGCACTTGGAATGATCGAGACCAAAGGTTTCGTCGGTATGGTCGAGGCCGCCGACGCCATGGTGAAGGCAGCCAAGGTCGAATTGGTGGGCTACGAGAAGATCGGCGGTGGGTACGTTACCGCCATCGTGCGTGGTGATGTCGCCGCCGTGAAGGCTGCGACGGAGGCCGGTGCTCGTGGCGCCGAGCGCGTCGGCGAGCTGGTCAGTGTGCACGTGATTCCGCGGCCGCACGCCAACCTCGACGCCGTCCTCCCGCTCGGCCGTCAGTCGGGCGAGTCCTAGGCGATGCTGCTCGGGAAGGTCGTCGGCACCGTGGTTGCCACCCAGAAGGTGGACACACTCGACGGCCTCAAATTCCTGCTCGTGCGCGCCGTTGGGGACGACCTCTCGGAGGGGTCGGCCCTGGTCGTGTGCGCGGATTCCGTGGGAGCGGGCGTCGGTGAGATCGTCCTGTTCTGCCAGGGCAGCGCCGCGCGCCAGACGCCAGTGACGGTCAATCGGCCGGTGGACGGCGTCATCATGGCGATCGTGGACCAGCTCAGCGTCCAGGGCGAGGTGCGGTACACCAAGGAGTAGACCGCGATGAAACTCGACGAAAAACAAATCGGTCGAATCGTCGAGCGGGTCGTGGACCGGCTTGGCGCCGACGTACTCGGGGGCGCGACCCGGGCGGTTGCCGGGCCGCGCGCTACCCAGAACGGGTCTGGCCGCGGGGTCTTTGAGACTGTAGACAACGCAGTGGCCGCCGCGCGCCGGGCGTTTGAAGAGTTCCGCGAGTGCTCGCTGGAGACCCGGCATCGGGTCGTGGACGCCATGCGGCGCACCACCCTCGAGCACAACGAGGAGCTGTGCCGGATGACCGTCGACGAGACGGGTCTGGGCCGCTACGCGGACAAGATCGAGAAGAACAAGCTCGCCGCGAACAAGACCCCGGGGCCAGAGATACTGACGCCGTGGTGCCAGACGGGGGACAACGGTCTCTCGATCATGGAGCGCGCACCCTACGGGGTCATCGGCGCCATCACCCCCTGCACGAACGCCACTGAGACCATCATCAACAATGGGATCAGCATGCTGTCGGCGGGCAACGCGGTCGTCTTCAACGTGCACCCGAGCTCCCGGGGCGTCTGCAACTACCACGTCAGCCTGCTGAACCAGGCGATCGAGTCGGCCGGCGGGCCGGCGAACCTCCTGTGCTCCATTCACAAACCCACCATCGCCTCCGCGGGGGCGCTGATGACGCACGCCGGAGTACGCCTTCTGTGCGTGACGGGCGGCGGCGGCGTCGTGAAAGCCGCCATGAACAGCGGCAAGCGCGCCATCGCGGCTGGGCCGGGCAACCCTCCGGTGGTCGTGGATGACACCTGCGACCTGAACCGCGCGGCGGAGGGTGTCATTGCGGGCGCGAGCCTGGACAACAACATCGTCTGCATCGACGAAAAGGTGCTGATTGCGGTCGCCGACATCGCCGACGCCCTCAAGCGGGAGATGAAGAAGCGCAACGTGGTGGAGCTCAGCACGGGCGACATCCGGCGGTTGGAGAAGGTCATCGTGACCCCCGACAACCACATCAACCGCGACTTCATCGGCAAGAACCCGTCTGTGATCCTCAAAGAGATCGGAATCAACGTCGGAGACGAGGTGCGGCTCGTGCTGTGCGAGGTGGATGAGAAGCATCCGTTCGTTCAGCATGAGCAGCTGATGCCCGTCCTGCCGATCGTGCGCGTGCCGAATGTGGACGACGCCATCGAGTGCGCCCGGCGCGTGGAGCACGGCTACGGCCACACGGCGGTCATGTACTCGCGCGACATTGAGGCGCTGCACAAGATGGCGCGCGTCATGGACGTGTCGATCTACGTCAAGAATGCACCTTCGACCGCGGGCATCGGCAGCGGCGGCGAGGGCTACACAAGCTTCACCATCGCAAGCCCCACCGGCGAGGGCCTCACCACGGCCATCAGCTTCAGCCGTCAGCGCCGCTGCACGCTGAAGGAGTACTTCCGGATTGTCTGAAGCGCTCGCGGTCGTAGAGCTCGCATCCATCGCCCGGGCCTTCCCGGTCACGGACGCGATGATCAAGCGCGCCCAGTGCGATCTGTGGCGCGTTGGACCCATCAGCCCAGGAAAGTTCCTCATCATCCTGCGGGGCGGCGTCGCCGAAGTGGACGAGTCGTACCGGGCGGGTCTGGACGTGGCGGGCGACATGCTCGTGGACTACGTGTTCCTGCCCCAGGTCGATCCGTCTGTGCCGGCAGTGATGCGCGCCGCGCCGGCCGGGATTGTCGTCGGCGCACTCGGAATTGTGGAGACGAGCAGCTGCGCGGCGACGGTGAGGGCGGCGGACTGCGCGGTGAAGGCCGCCGAGGTCGAGCTGGTTCACATGCAACTTGGGCGGGGAATCGGCGGAAAGGCTGTCTTCGCGTTCAGCGGCGCGCTGCACGATGTGCAGGCGGGGCTGGAGGCAGCAATTGATGCTGTCGGCGAGGGCTTTCTTGTGACTGCGGAACAGATCGCGGCGCCACATGGGGCCATGACGCTCAAGATGCTCGGGCTCGGCTCGGAAGCGCCCGACTACTGACCGCGGACACCAACGTTACGCTCGAGGACACCGGGGTGAGCAGCCGTTCCTGCCTGACTGATGGTCACGCAGACGGCGACGGTCAGCCGCCGTACATGCAATAGTTCAGCGGGTCGCAGACGACTGCTCCCTCGCGGGTGGACGCGGGGCAGTCACGGCCGTTGTTGTCCGGGTTGCACCCAAAGCGGCAGAAGCCGCCGATGCAGACCGAGCGGCTGTCGCCGCAGGACGTAGCGTCGCCCTCCACGCACTCGATGTCTACACACTCGGCGTCCTCGTCCCCCTCGCAGCGCGCGTCCGGGTAACACGGCTCGCCGCCGCACTGGACGACGCAGACGCCGTCCGAGCAGTTGGCGTCGGGGCAGGAGAAGGCCGTTGTCTCACCCGCGTACTCGCAGGCGCCCGTCTCCGGGTTGCAGGTTCCCGCTGCCGGGTACGTCGCAAGGGTCGAGGGGTCGCTGCAGGTCTCCGCGGGGCAGAAGACTCCGTCGCAGAGGCCATTGATGGAGATGCAGTGTGCGGGCTCCGCCTCAGTGTCACAGACTTCGCCGGCGCTGCAGTCCTCGTTGGCCTGGCAGCGCGTGCGGCACCCACCACTGTCGCCACCGATGCAAACCTGGTCGACGGTGCAGTTGGTGCGGGTGTTTGCGTGGTTGCAGCTCGGTTCACCTTCCGTGACAGCACACTCCGCCGGCGCGAAGACGATGTAGGTCTCGCCCGCGCAATAGGGCAGGGGGGCGACACACTCCACGCCGTCGCAGGGGTCTGTGCAAGCGCCGTTTTCGCAGAGCGTGCCCTCGTCGCACGGGGTGCGCGTGAGCGTGAAAGTGCATTGGCAATCCGCGCCCATCTCGCCTGCGGAGTAGCTCAGGACCGCCGCCGTCCCGTCGCACGTTGCGTTCGGCGTGGGGCAGCTGTCAGGGCACACACCATTGTTGCCGCCGTTGTTGGCCGCGTCGCCGGCGCCGTTGTTGCCCGCGTCGGCGTCGGAGCCTATGTCGCTGGCATCGATGCCCGCGTCCAGGGTGCCATTATTGCTGGTCGAGCTGTCGTCGTCAGTGTCCTCGGACAGGAAGACGGAGCAGCCTTGGAGGGCGATGACGACGATGACAATTGATATCTGCCTCATGGCGCAGACGGTACATTCGGTCCGGGTCCCGGTCAACTCGCGCGCGGTCACAACGTGCAGATCCGCTCGATCGGGCAGGAGACGCAGATGGACGGTTCCCGCCGCGTCGGGCACTGGCCGGAAATGCCCATGTGACAGAGCGCGAAATCGTACTTGAGTGGGTCGTCGGGATCCAGCTCGACCAGGCTGTCGCGCACCTCAAGAGCAAGCTTCCAATCGACGGTCCGGCGCGAACACAGGCCGAGGTACCTGCCGATGCGCGTAATGTGTGTGTCCAGCGGCATCGCGAGCAACGATCTTGGGAAGTCCCACAACCCGAGGTCGATGTCGTCGGGGCCGCGAATCATCCACCGCAGGAACAGGTTCAGGCGCTTGCATGCGCCCCCCTTGGCGGGGTCCGCGAGCAGGTAGTGGAAGCCTCGGCTCTGGCTGCCACCGTACTCGCGCAGCCGATGCACAAAGTGGGTGAGGGCAGGGCGCAGGTCGGTGTCGGTGTCCCGGTAGGCCTCGCGGAACAGCGCTTGCAGGCTACCGTGCCGGTCCAGTGCGCGGCCAATCGCACGGAACAGCGCGGCCACGTCGTCGCCCTTGGTCATTCTGTACACAAAGCCGTCGAGCTGCGGCCACGTGGTGCCGGTGCGCAAGGCGGTCGCGGGTGCGTGTCCCAGCGGGCCGAGCGCGAGCTGGGCGGCTCGTCGCAAGGCCTGCACGCGCCCGTACGCAAGGGAGGCTGTGATGAGCGCCACGACCTCGCGGTCTTCGGGCGCGTCGTAGCTCCAGACGATCCCGACAGGGTCCTCTTCCCGTCGGTCCTGCCACTGGACTTGCGTCAGAAAGGCGTCGAGCTCCGCGCGGAGCAATGGGGTTTCAGGCTTCACCGCCGGCGCAACCACCAGGTCCACGGGTTCGCCGTCCCCGGCGTAGCGCATCCGCACCCCCCGCCGCCGGATTTCTCGGGTTCGGAGGCGCTGTCGCAGGCGTCGCCGATGCCGTCACCGTCTCCGTCGAGCTGGTCCGGATTGAACTCGCTCGGGCAGTTGTCGTCGTCAAAGAAGGTGTCGCCGTCCGGGTCGTCGTCGCAGGCGTCGCCGTCGCCGTCGCCGTCCGTGTCGCGCTGATCGCTATTGGCCACCCTGGGGCAGTTGTCATTGAGGTCGTCGACCTCGTCACCGTCGTCGTCAATGTCGCATTCATCGCCCAGGCTGTCCGAGTCGAAGTCGTCCTGACCGGGGTTGGCGATGGAGGGGCAGTTGTCCCCCTCGTCCTCGATGCCGTCGTTGTCGCCGTCGATGTCGCACACGTCCCCCTGTCCATCGAAATCCGCGTCCTGTTGGTCCTCGTTGGCGATGTCGGGGCAATTGTCCTGGTCGTTGGGGCGGGAGTCCCCGTCGCGGTCGTCGTCGCAGGCGTCACCCTCACGATCGAGATCCAGGTTGGCCTGGTCCGGGTTGCTCACGCCCACACAATTGTCGCGGTCGTCCTCTACGTCGTCACCGTCGTCGTCCGTGTCGCAAAGGTCGCCGAGTCCGTCACCGTCGAGGTCCGCCTGGTCGGCGTTGGTGGTCTCCGGACAATTGTCTTCGTCATTGGGGACGCCATCGCCCTCTACGTCGGGGTCGCAGACGTTGCCGATGCCGTCCACGTCGCTGTCCCGCTGGTCCGGGTTGGGGTGCAGAGGGCAATTGTCGTCGCAGTTCTGCGTGACGCCGCCGCGGCACGGGTTGTCGGCACGTCCGTCCTCGTCAAAGTCACGCGGAACGCCGTCCTCGTCGGCGTCCGGCGAGCAGACGTCGCCCAGCCCATCGGCGTCCGCGTCCACCTGATCCGCGTTCGCATGGTCTGGACAATTGTCATCGCCGTTGTCGACGCCATCGCCGTCAATGTCTGGGTCGCAGACGTCGCCCAATCCGTCTCCGTCGAGGTTGCTCTGGTCCTCGTTGTCCTCGTCGGGGCAGTTGTCGAGCGAGTAGGTCACGTCGTCCAGGTAGACGGCGTCGCCGTTGAAATCCTGCTCCAGGGTGACCCGAAACGCGTAGACGGACGCGCCCTCCATCGTGACGCGATCACGGTAACCAATCCCGAGGACGTCGATGTTCTCGGAGGGGCCCTCGATCCGCGCAGCACCTCCCTCGAACACCACAGACGCCCCCGTCGCATCGATCAGCGACTCCGGGTGGTTCGGATCTGGCTCCCCATCCGCGCCCAGGACAACGATGCGCACACGGCTGGCGCCGAGACTCAGCACGTCCAGCGTCACATGGGCCCGCGGTGCGGGAGTCGCCGGGTCGTCCGGGTTCACCAATACAAACGTGACTCCGGCGCGCAGCGCAGCTTCGGTGCCCACCGCAAACGGGCGACTGCCACGCTCGTTGCCGGGGATGGAGACCAACTGCGGCAAGGGTTCTCCACGGACAGTGAGACCGTGGCCACCGAATTGAGCAGCGACAGGAGCTCCAGCGCGGGGGCGTTGCCCACCGGGTAGCTCGTCAAAGCCTACGGTGGCCGAGCCGGGGTCGGCGTGGGCGACCCCGCCTATGGCGAGGACGAACACAAGCGTCAGGAGTTGTCGGATTCCACTCATTCCAACGACTGTACGTTCCCGTCCGATCCCGCGCAAACCGGGGTTGACGCCCGGTCGGCACTTGTTATTTTACGCAACCCGTCCCCGGCGCGCTGCCGCCGGCATTCCTCGGAGATTCCACGTGAGCGGCCAGAAACCCAGCTACAAACAAACTCTGCACCTCCCCGACACGCCCTTCAGCATGCGCGCAGGACTCGCGCAGAAGGAGCCGCAGATTCTGGCGCGGTGGACGGAGCAGAAGCTGTACGAACGTATTCTCGCGTCCCGCGCGGACGCGGAGCCGTTCATGCTCCACGACGGTCCGCCCTACGCCAACGGGCACATCCACCACGGCCATATTCTCAACAAGGTCCTCAAAGACTTTGTCGTGAAGTACCAGACCATGAACGGCCGCCGCGCGCCCTACGTGCCGGGTTGGGATTGTCATGGGCTGCCCATCGAGCACAAGGTCGATGAGGAGCTCGGCAAGAAGAAGCGGGAGATGAGCCAGGTGGAGATCCGCCGGGCCTGCCGCGAGTACGCGAAGCGGTTTGTCGACATCCAGCGCGAGGAGTTTGAGCGGCTCGGCGTGCTTGGGCAGTGGGACGATCCATACCTGACCATGGACTACGAGTACGAGGCGCGCACCGTGCGCCTGCTCGGCGAGTTCCTGGAAGCGGGCGTCGTCGTCAAGGGCCTCAAGCCCATCCATTGGTCTTGGGCGGCGCAGACTGCGCTGGCCGAGGCCGAGGTCGAGTACGACACACACGTCTCACCCTCCATCTACGTAAAGTTCCCGTTCCCGTCGGCGCCGACCTTCCTGGCTGAGGCAGCGGGCGAGCTCGCAGTGAGCGTGGTCATCTGGACGACGACGCCGTGGACGCTACCCGCAAATCTGGCGATCGCGCTGCACCCGGACTTTGACTACGAGCTCATCGCCGTCGGCGACGCGGCGCTTGTTGTGGCGCGCGGGCTCAAGGAGCGGACGCTCGCCGAGTGCAAGATCGATCCGGCGACGGTGCGGGTTCTTGCCAGCTTCAAGGGGGCCCAGCTGGTCGGCGCGGGCGTGGACGACTGTCCGAGGCACGCGGCCCGACATCCCTTCCTGGACCGCGACAGCCTCTTGCTGCCGGCCGACTATGTGACGCTGGAGCAGGGCACGGGCTGTGTTCA
>CALBXO010000716.1 GCA_937890335.1 uncultured Pseudomonadota bacterium
ATTCGCTGGCGTACAACTCCGCGCAGTCACCGCCCGAGCCGGGGAGCGCGCTTCCGTAGCAGGACCCGCCGCCCTGGAACACGAAGACCCAGCGTGTCGACGTCTCCTCCGTCTCGGCTGAATCCAACCACACGAACGGCTCGGTACCGTCTACGCAGCGGGCATGGTCGGGTGCGGGGAAGGCGGCGGGTGCGTCGGGCTCGAATCCGTCCCCGGAGTACAGCATGCGTGCCGTCAGGTTGCCGCCGGTCGCGTCGCCCAGCGTCGGGCGCACATACTCAACCGTGCCAGTCCGACCTGCACAGAACAGCGTCTGCGACCAGGCGGGGTCCCCATCGCAGTCTACGAGTTGGACCGCTCCGCCAGGCATGGGGTCGGGGCCGGTCTCCATGTCGGGTGTGTCTGACACCGCCTCGGGTGAGTCTCCCAGAGCATCGGGGGCGTCTGGGATCGCGTCGGGCCGGGTGTCGAGACCAGCATCCTCACCGGCGTCTGCGCGCCCGTCACTGGGTCCGGAACCGCCGCCGCACGCCACAGTAGGCCCGAGCGCGCAAAGGGCGAGTACCAGAAGGAGGATCGGGTTGTGGGGAAACGTCATGCCCATTTCTATCGGACAACGGGCGCCGCGGGTAGATTTCCTTCTGGTGTGGTGACCGATGCCTCTGTGCCCGCCCGCCGTCGTAGATGGTGGGCACGGTAGCCGCGCCGCACGCCCGGTCGAACCGCCCCGCGAGAAGGCGAGTCGTTGCGAACCGGCACTCTCTCAGCCATTGTCGAAACAAGCTGGCCATAAGGCATTGCGTGGAGAGACGGATGAAGCTCCGGATTTTTTTGATCGCCCTTGCGGTGGCGGTCCTTTCGGCGTGCGCGCAG
Source organism: uncultured Pseudomonadota bacterium (assembly GCA_937890335.1). Classification (GTDB taxonomy): domain Bacteria; phylum Myxococcota_A; class Bradymonadia; order Bradymonadales; genus CALBXO01. Next base: position 874 of record CALBXO010000716.1, read on the forward strand.
AAGGTCGATGACATCGACCGGACCCAGGCGAATCGGACCAAGAAGTCGGACCTGGTGGGGACGTGGTACCTGATGGAGACGGTGACGGACATGCCGTCTACCACCTGGGCCACCTTCATCGGCGAGACCAGCCGCACCGAGAAGATCGTGTGGGTGATCGAGGAGGGCCATCTCCTGGCCTACCGGTCCTACCCCTTGGTGCCCGGTACCGACGACGTCGATGGCGGGGTGGACACCTCGGCTCCCGACTACCACGAGTCTCCGGTTGCGGCCTTCCCCATCCTGAGTCACTTCGACATTCAGCGGAATTACGACAGCTCGACCGGGGAGCAGACCAACGTCATCTCCGAGAACACGAGCGACCGGCCCTGGTACGAGCGGGACTACATCCGCGTGGATTGGTCCCGCAACGAGCTGACCAACTTCGACTTCATCGCCGGTTGGTTCTGGGACCCCATCGACCTCACCTACGCCATCGACAGCGAGCGCGGCGAGTCGCGCAGCATCTACTACGAGCGGGATGGACAGGAGCTCGTCTACTTTGACGTGCCTCGCCGCCTGCTGCTGCAAGCCAACGTCTGGGACTGCATCTTCTCCAGCCCCTGGTACGCGTGGGAGCGCGCAGACTGTGCGCCGGCCGAGATCGAGCTGGTGACCAGCTTTGCGAAGACCGACGACCGGCGCGACTACGAGCCGCTGCCCTACGCGGACACGCTCATGAACCGCTTTGGCTACTTCCTGTCCGAGCGGTACGTCTTCGATCCCCGCCGGGGCGCCCTGGAGAGCAACCGGTCCAAGATGGCCAACCGTCACGACATCTGGGAGGAGAGCTACCGCAAGGCAGACGACGGGAGCCTGATGCGCGGCAGCGACGGCAAGCTGGTCCCCATCCCGGTCGAGGAGCGCACGCCCAAGCCTGTGGTCTACTACCTCTCGCAGACGTTCCCCGAGGACGAGCTCGTCCTCTCCACCACCTTCGAGGTGGGCGAGTCGTGGAACCAGGTGTTCCGGGATACGGTGGCGGCGGTGAAGGGCACGTCCGTGGATTCCATCCGCGAGAAGATGTTCATCCTGTGCCACAACCCAGTCGTGGACGAGGACGAGGACGAGTGCGGCGCCGTGGGGCTCGCGCCCCGGCCGGGCGACCTGCGCTACAGCACGCTGCATTGGGTCGAGTCCGAGCAATTGGACGGTCCGCTGGGCTATGGACCGTCGTCCACGGACCCCGAGACCGGCGAGATCATCTCAGGCCGCGCGTACGTGTATGGGAGTGGTCTGAGCACGTACGCCACGTACGGCGTGGATGTGATCCGGTTCATGAACGGGGACATCGACCCAGACGAGCTCAAGAACGCCGATCACGTGCGCGAGATGGTGCGTGCGCGCGCCAACGATGTGACCAACCTCGACCGCGTGTCCCCCAAGCTCAAGGAGATGCCGATCGAGCGTCGTGCTCGTCAGCGTCAGCGTCGCGAGGCGCCTCGCATGGCCCGCAGAGAGGAGTTCAAGCGGCAGCCGCGCACGTTTGACCGAGGCGCCGCCATGGACAAGCTGGACCGCGCGCGTGAGACCGGGCTGAGCCGCATCATCGCTGACGGCGAGGTGGAGCAGGTCCTGGCGGCGCGCAACGGTGGACAGCTCTCGGACGAGGCGCGCGAGCTCTGGGAGCCCGCCACGTGGATGTCCCCGACGCACGCCAAGGCGCAGCGCCGACGGCGGATGAAGGCCATGGCCCGCGGACTGGATTTCCGCGACATGATCGACCCCAACGTCAGCGGAATCGCCAAGGCGTACGAGGGACGGACCGACTACGACACGATCTGGCAGGAGATTCGCGCCGAGATCTACCGCGCTACGGCGCTGCACGAGATCGGTCACACTGTGGGCCTGCGCCACAACTTCCAGGGCACCTACGACTCGCTCAACTACCACCCGGAGTATTGGGAAGCCCGTCAGGAGAACCTGTTTGAGCCGGAGAATGTCTTCCAGATGTACGCGCTCAACGCGCAGACCCAAAAGCAGGTCGATTCCAGGATGCGGGAGTACCAATACTCGTCGATCATGGACTACGGCATTGGGTTCAACACCGACCTTCAGGACCTGGGTAAATACGACCGGGCCGCCGTCGTCTTCGCGTACACCGCGGGCACGACGGGCAGCGGCTGGAAGGACGGCTACGTCGAGGTCTTTGACAAGAACCGCGACCAATTGGGCGGGGCCGCGGACATCCTGACCGCGACCGACGAGAACGGCTTCCGCTTTGATGACCCGCCCGCACCCATCGTGGAGTACCTGGAGCGTTGGCACTACACGACGTTCATCCAGAGCTTCCCGGAGCTTGAGGACGCCTTCGACCGGCATTGGATGCGCCTGGACGACTACCACGACGCCCGCGACGCCGCCGACGGACCCGTCCGTGTCCCCTACCTCTTCTGTTCCGACGAGTGGGTGGGCGCGCTGCTGAGCTGCCAGGT
>CALBXO010000717.1 GCA_937890335.1 uncultured Pseudomonadota bacterium
GAGACCTGGAAGGGCAAGGCGCGCGCGGACGAAGTCGTCAACGTTCGCCAGCTCGGCGGCACCGTGGGCGACGAAGAGATGATTGTACATGGCTCGGACCCGCTGAAGGTGGGCTCCGAGGTCATTCTGTTCCTGGACGCGGACGAGGCGGCACCGCGGTTCTACATCGTGGGTCTGGCGCAGGGGCGGTACCTGGTGGATCGGTCCGGACCCGAAGTCAGGCTTGCGCGGGATCTGCGCGACCTCAGGCCGACCAAGGGTGCTTCGCTGACGGCTGCCAAGGCCGAGACCGGTCTGAGGCTGGAGTCCCTGCGGACCCGTGTGCGGGCGCTGGCACGATGAGACATTCACTGCTCCTTGTTGTGGTCCTCACCGCGTGCGGCGCGGGATCGGGCCGTGGAATCCCGCCGCAGGCCCCCACCGCGCTCACGCCTCCGGCACCCGAGCCCAAGCTGGTTGAGGAGCCGGCACCGGTGCCGGCGGTGCAGACCGAGTACGCCGAGGTGGCCGAGACGATCGCGGCTGCCGCCATGGCCGACGAGGAAGGCTGGGAGCTTTTGCTGCAGCTCTGCGACGACATTGGCCCCCGCTTGTCTGGGTCTGCGGCTCTGGACCAGGCCATTGAGTGGGCCGCCGGACGCATGACCGCCGCCGGCCATGAGAACGTCCGCAAAGAGCCGGTGATGGTGCCGCGCTGGACCCGAGGGCAGGAGCGGTTGACGCTCCTCGAGCCGCGCGGCGCTGACATGCCGCTGCTGGGCTTGGGTGGCACGGTGGGGACGGGCAAGAAGGGAGTGACGGCCGAGGTCGTCGCGGTCGCCGATGAAGAGGGTCTTGAGGCCCTTGGCGACGGGGCTCGCGGCAAGATCGTGCTTTTCAACAACCCGATGCCCGCCTACTCGCGCAAGGACGGCACCCACTACGGCCACACGGTTCGGTTCCGGATCAACGGTCCCCGGCTGGCCGCTGAGAAGGGCGCGGTGGGTGTGCTGGTTCGCAGCGTGACCGCCCGCAGCCTGCGCTCTCCCCACACCGGCACCATGGGCAGCTACGGCGAGGGAGCCAAGATCCCGGCCGCGGCGATCACCACCGAGGACGCGGACCTCATCTGGCGCTGGCAGCAGCGCGGCAAGACCGTGAAGGTCAAGCTCGAGCTCGGTGCCAAGCACCACGGGATGGTGCCCTCCGCCAACGTGGTCGGTGAGCTGCGCGGACGGGAGAAGCCCGAGGAGATCGTGGTCATCAGCTGTCATCTGGATTCCTGGGATGTCGGCACCGGTGCCCACGACGACGGGGGCAGCTGTGTCGCGGCCATGCACGCCCTGACGCTCCTGCGCCGGACTGGGCTCACGCCGCGGCGTACGGTCCGGGCGGTGCTGTACACGAATGAGGAGAATGGACTCGAGGGTGCAAAGGCCTACGCATCGGCCCACAAGGGCGAGCTCCATGTAGCCGCCGTGGAGGCGGACTCGGGCGTGCACGACCCACAGGCGTTCTCGGTGGACCACAAGGACGAGGCCGCCCGGGCGGCCTCCATCGATCGACTCGCCGAGACGTTGCCGCTGTTTGGCCCATTCCGGACCGAAGAGGCCGTGTCGGGCTATGCGGGCGCAGACATCAGCCAGCTCAAACCAGCCGGCACCACGCTCGTGGGGCTGCGCTCCGACATGGCCAAGTACTTTGACTACCACCACTCCCACGCGGACACGGTGGACAAGGTCGACAAGGACGAGTTCCGGCGGACGGTGGGCGCGATGGCGCTGCTGGCGTACCTGCTCGCCGACGCCGAGACGCCGTTCTGACGAGCCCTTGCGGACGGTGCCGGGGCCCTGTTTCCAGGGTCAGAAGTTGGCCAACATCTCTCGCTTCTTCTCCTCAAACTCCTCGTCGGTCAGGAGCCCCTGGGCCTTGGCCTCCTTGAGCTGCTCCAGCCGGTCCTTGAGGGAATCGTCGCCTTTGACCGCGCTCTGCTTCTCCGCCTTTTTTGACTTGTAGATGCGGTCGAACATCTCTTGCAGCTCAGCCTGTGGCACGCCCCGCCCGTTGCGGAAATAGTGCTCGCTGACCTCGCCGATGGCCCAGGTCAGGGCGTACGACATGGCGACCGCCGCGACCCAGCCGACAAAGGGGATGAGCTTGGCCGTGGCCATGATCACGTTCTGGGCGAGGATGCTCGCGCCGAAGGTGCTCACGATCTCCAGGACGGCTTTCCGGTCCAGCGAGTGGCCATGAACCCGCCCGATGGCCTGCACCATCACGATCTGGATGGGGGAGATGAGGGCGATGTCGAGTAGCGGTATCGGCTGCACACTTACCGCCGCCGCGGCGGCGCTGCACATCTGAATCACCTCGCGCACGGCGGTGTCGCGCTCGGCGGGTGTGGCGTCGTCGTAGTCGCCGGACATGATGCGCTTGATGGTGTCGGTATAGCTGGCCATGGTGCCTCGTTGAAGTGTGTCTGCGACAACGTGCGGCAGTCGCGCGGTATTCTCAAGGACGGGATGCCCTGGCCCATCGGGCGCAAGGCCACCACCACCAGGGCCCCGCACGCTCAGAGACGCCACCACCGGGCAACCCACCGGTCATCCGGGCGCACCATGATGTCCACGTCGCCGGTTTGGATGGGAACCACCCATGTCCCGGCGCCGCTCGGTGTCCCGGTGACCAACCGGACACTCCCGTCATCACGCCGGATGGCGATCTCGACATCGCCCGGCTGCGCCCACGGGGCGTCCAGACGCACGGTCGCCTCGTCGGATGTGGCGTCGACCGTGATCCAATTGGGCTCAGTGACCTGGACGCGCAAGCCCAGCCCGGAGCAGTCAAACGGCACGATCGCACCGGAGGGAAACCGGAGCTCGCCGTTGGGCCGGCTTGTGAGGATCGATGAGGGGCTGCCAAACCGTGGCTGGCCCTGCATGTCTCGGCGGTGCCAGGCGGGCGAGCTGTCGTATCGGACGGCGTAGCCGACGCCGTAGCCCGGAACGATCCGCGGGCGGGGAAGCAGGGTGCAACGGTCGGGTGCGTTGTCGCGGCTCGGACGCTCGGTGAACACCTTGGTGACCCCCTCCAGGCCGGTGACGATGAACTCGAGGTAGCCGTCGCCGTCCAGATCGGCGCGGACGGCGCCGCGGCTGGAGTAGACGCGGGCGGGGTTGCGCGAGTCCTCGTGGGTGGAGGCTTCCAGCCCGACCTCGTCGCTGCGCTCGAGGAAGTCGCCGTCGCCCGACTGCAGCAGCACGACATCGCGGTGTTTGGTGTAGCCGCCAAACGCGTCTGGCGAGGCCGACCCCTGCGTGATGAGCATGTCGTCGAGGCCGTTCCTGTCGAAGTCGTCGACCAGGACCGACCAAGCGAAGAGGGGGAGTCCCAGGCGCGTGCCCAGGTCCACACGGTGCTCGGCAGCCACATCGGTCGGCGTGCGATCGTCAAACCGAAGCATCCGGTTTGCGCCCCAATCAGTGACGTAGACATGGGGGCCGCTGGCACCGAGATTGACGGTGCCGACACCCATGAACGACCCCCAGGCGCGGGTTCCTTCGGCAAAACGGCGGCCGTCAAAAACGCACTCGGCCCCCGGTTCGCAGCGGAACAGGGTGCTTCCGGTCGTGAGGTGGTTGGTGGAGGAGCCTCCCTTCACAAAGGTGTCGTTGACAAACGTGATGTCGAGAAGGCCGTCGTCGTCGATGTCGACGACGCCTACGGCCAGCGTGACACCGTCGTCGTCCAGGGCGCTGAAGGAGCCGTCGAACACGGCGAAGCTGCCATCGGCCGTTTGGCGCAGGGCGAAGTTATGCTGCTCGATGCGCCGGGGAATCTTGAGGGATTGGCACCCGATGATCAGGTCGATTCGTCCGTCGTGGTCGACGTCGGTCGCTGCGTAGGCCCCGGCCAGGCACGCCCGCCGTGGGTCGTTGGGCGGGAGCGCCTCGCGAAGGTCGATGCTCTCCGGCACAGGGTGGAACCGCAGGAGCGTCTGGAGCTCGTGGCCGAGCAGCAGGAGCTCGTCGTGACCGTCCCCGTCCACGTCTACGCCGCCGGCCGAGATGACGTGGCCGAGGTGGAATCCGCACAGCTCCGGCACGGGCTCGAAGTCGATGGCGCCGGGCGTGGACACATTCCGGTAGACGCACGGCGGGGAATCGAGCTCGGGGTCCGTCCCGCCCAGAAAAAGGTCCTCGTCGCCGTCGGCGTCCAGGTCAAACAGCGCCCCGCCGGCGCCGTAGGTCTTCACCTCGGCGGTGATGTGTGCGGCGACCTCGGGGACGAGCAGCCGCTCAAAGCGCACCGAGCCGGTCTGGTTCGCGCGCGCTTCGCAGATGCCCACGCGACACCAGTCGTCGGGCGGGCAGTCGATGTGCGCCAGGCACGCCCGGTCGTGGCAGAGGCCGTCGCTCAGACAGTTCCATCTGTATCCGCACTCCGCGTCGGTCTCGCACATGACGGGGCCGATCTGGACGCACTCGCCATCCTGACAGCGCCCACCCGTCCCGCACTCAGAGTCCTGGGCGCAGCCTTCGAAGACGCAGAGGTTTGCCCTGCACGTGTGCCCGCGCGCGCAGTCGGCGGGGTCGCGGCACCCCTCCACGCACAGGAGATCCGCGCAGATCTCTCCGGCCGAGCACGCGCCGTCGTAGCGACAGCCGGCGATGCATGCGGCCGCCTCGCAGACGGACTCTGGGCCGCAGTCGTCGTCCGTCTCACAGCCCGTCCCGCACGCGGCGCCCACACACGGCGTGTCCGAACATGCCGGACCGCAGTCCGCCGTCTGGGCGTCGGGTCCGACGTCTGGTGCGTTGGGGGAGGGGCGGTCGTCGGGCGCGGGGCTGCATCCCAGTGACCAGCCGACAACGAGCAGAGCGAGAATGGAGTACGAGGGGTGCTTCATGAAGCGTCCGCTGCCTCGGGACCCGCTGATTGTGAGAGACGGGCGGCCCGCAGGCAAGCTGTACCGCCCGAGGACGTCGCTGTTGGCGGCGCACCGGGCGTGGGGTACCGTAGCCCGGAACGTGGTACCGGTCCGGACCACCAGAATGAGAAGACGCGGATGACGAGTTGCGCAGGAACGACAAAGAGCGGAAGCCCGTGCCGGCTCAAACCGGACGCGAGCGGATTCTGCCACGTCCACCGTTCGGGCGCGGTTGCTCCAAAGACCACTGGAAACAAGAACGCAGCGGCCCCACCGAGGGCAAAGTCCAGCGGTCGAGTCAAAGACACCGGCCGCGCCAAGCCGAGAGCGCAGGGCGAGCCCACTAAGGAAAGAGGAAAGGACATCATGAGCGACGGGAAGAAAGGCGACGAGAAGAAGGCCGACGCGAAGAAGGCTGACGCAAAGTCCGAGGCGACGAAGGCGGATGTGAAGAAGGCGGAGAAGAAGGCCGACGCGAAAAAGGAGGCTGTAAAGAAGGACGACAAGAAGAAGGACGACAAGAAGGCTGACAAGAAGGCTGGCAAGAAGGCTGGCAAGAAGGCTGGCAAGAAGGCTGACAAGAAGGCTGACAAGAAGGCTGACAAGAAGGCTGACAAGAAGAAGGCTGGCAAGAAGGCTGACAAGAAGGCCGACGGCAAGAAGGCCGGCAAGAAGGCCGATGCAAAGAAGAGCAAGGCGAAGAAGGGCGGCAAGGACGGCGGCAAGAAGGCCGCGAAGAAGAAGAGCGGCAAGTCCAGGAAGTAAGCGGCGCTGCCAACCCCACCATGCGTGTGGTTGGCCAACACGCAGGCCGGGCAGGAGGGCTACTCCCCGAGGAGGGCCGTCAGCTCTGTCAGGTGGGTGACTGGCAGGTCGTGCTCGGCGGCCAGTCGCTTGTACGTCTCCATGACCGCGCGCGTCTGATCCCCCACCTTGGTGAAGTGGTACTTCAGGTAGACCTCCAGCGGGAGGGGCACCACGTGTGGGGCCGCGGTGAGCAGCAGCCACATCATCGCGGGTTTGACGACCATTCGCGACGCCGGCGCGGGCACTCCCAGGTGGGCAGCCACGATGTCCATCGCCTCGCGCGAGGCGTCGGTGGCCAGCTGCAGCCGCCCGCACTCGCGCAACCCGGCAAGTTTCCAATCCGCCGCCTCGAGGGCCACGAGATGCGGCATCAATACGGCCGAGCCAAACCTGGACTGCGCCACGGCGCCGGGGTCCACCTTGGCGGGGCATTTTCCAGCGGTGAGGGCTGCGGCCGCCTCCGCAGCCCGCGGGCCGTCGAACGCGTTTGGAGCCAGTGGCGGCATCCAGTACGCGACCCCCGGCGTCGAACGTGACTCACCGGCCAGGGGCGCCTGGTAGCTGATGAGCGTGATCAGGCCCTGCACCAGGCGTGCTTCGTCCACGCCGTGGTCCAACAGGTACTGGTGGTCTTCGGGTCCCGGGGCCATGGAGACGAGCAAGGCGTCCCCCATCTGTGCCACCAGATCCGGCAGCCATCCGGCACGCAGCGCCGTGGACGACGTACAGATCCAGATCTGGTCCCATGCTGTGTCGCCCACGCGGGCGTAGTCGCTGACGACGCCGAATCCTTCAAAACGAACCGCGGGCGTGTTGCGCCCGAGGTTGAGCGGATACATATCGTAGCCAGCCGCGGCCTCGGCGGCGTACTTGGGCTTCACAAAGAAGCTGACGTCGGCGCCGCCGAGGGCCATGTGACGCGCGTAGACCTGGCCAACGGCCCCAGCACCGACAACGAGAACATTCATATCTGGCGTCTCCGACCCAGTTCGGGGATGGTAGTGGCAGGACCACGCACCGAGGATTGCTCGGCCTGCGAGGATAGACACGGCCTGGTGATGGACAACACCCACATTCGCGTCCGCGACTTTGAGCACATCGTCTTCTTCACCGGCGCGGGTCTGTCTGCCGAGAGCGGCGTGCCCACCTACCGGGGCCAGGGTGGCATCTGGAAGGAGTACGACTACGAGCGCTACGCATGCCAGGCGGCGTTTGACCGCGACCCCGAGGCCGTGTGGGAGTTTCACAACTTCCGCCGCGAGCTCGTGGGCAAGTGCACGTACAACGCCGCGCACAAATGGATCGCCCGCTGCCAGGCCTCCCTGCCAGATGTGGCGATCGTGTCCCAGAACATCGACGGGATGCACCAATTGGCGGGCGCGACGCGCGTGCACGAGCTGCACGGTAGCCTGTGGAAGACCCGCTGCGACGGCTGCGGCGCGCGGACGGACGACCGTGACGCCCCCTTTGACAACCTGCGCTGCCGGACCTGCAGCCTGCGCTACATGCGGGCGGACATCGTCTGGTTTGGTGACTCACTCGACGAGCGCGTGATCGCCCAGGCGGTCTCCGCGATCGAGAAGTGTGACCTCCTCATCTCGATCGGGACCTCGGGCGTGGTGTACCCCGCAGCCCAGATGCCCCTGTACGCCAAGCAGACTGGCGCCACGCTCGTGGAGGTAAACCCCGAGCCGACTGTGGTCTCGCAGGTCTTTGACGTGCAGCTTCGGATGACCGCGACCCAGGCGTTGGACCTCCTCTGTGAGGGTGTTGAGTAAGCTCCGCTCTTGACTTCCTGGCCGATTTCGCCTCTTTTGTTCCCGCAATCTCGCGTGGTTTTGCGTGGTGGGATGATGATGATGAATGGCCCTCGGTTTCTATTCTTGCTCCTGTGTGTCGTTTGGGTTGGTGCCGGTTGTGGCGACGACAGCGCCGGCGGTACATCCGGCGCGTGCGCCGACGATCGGGAGTGCGCCGCCGACGAGATCTGCCGCGGAGGTCGGTGTCTGACCGACACCGATGGGGACGGCGTGCCCGACGCCGAGGACAATTGCCCGACCACGGTGAACACCGATCAGGCGGACAGCGACGGCGACGGGATCGGCGACGCCTGTGAGGAAGACGGCGAGCCCGATTCGGACGGCGACGGGGTGCCGGACTCGCGGGACAATTGCCCGGAGATTCCCAATGGGGACCAGGCCGACGCCGACAACAACGGCGTCGGCGATGCGTGCGAGCCTACCGAGAACGATCGCGATGGCGACGGCGTAGCCGACGCCGAGGACAACTGTCCGGACGTGGTCAACCCGCGGCAGGAAGACCGTGACAACGACGGCGTCGGAGACGCCTGCGACGACGGCGACGGCGACGGCGTGGTGGATGCCCTGGACAACTGCCCCGACATCTCCAACCCGGACCAGCTCGACAGTGATGGTGACGGGCTGGGCGACGCGTGCGACGACGATCGCGACGGCGACTCCATCCCCAACGATCAGGACAATTGCCCGGACATCGCGAACCCCGGCCAGGCCGACAGCGACGGTGACGGGCAGGGGGACGCGTGCGACGAGGACCAGGTGCTGCGCGAAGATGCGTACGACGCGGACGACGCGTGCAGCTTCCAGCCTGTCGTCGGCGACTTCCAGCCCACTGTGGAGTACGCGTGGTCGGTGGCTGGCGGGGATCCCGCCCCCGAGAAGAACCAGGTCATGATGACCCCCGTCGTCATCAACCTCACAGACGACAACGACGACGGCAGCATCGACGAGCGGGACGTGCCGGACATCATCGTCAGCACGTTCGACACCGTGGTCCGCGAAGGGACATTCGATCTGTTGAAGTCGGGCGTTGTGAGGGCGATCAGCGGCGACGGCTCCGGCCTCATCTGGACGGCGGACGACCCTGCTGTCTCCGTGCAGGCTGCGGGCAATATCGCCGCAGGTGACATCGATGGGGACGGGCTGCCAGAGGTGGTCGCGTCGCGCTTTGACTTCCGCGACGCCGGCGTGGGCGGGCTGGTGGCTTTCAACCACGACGGCTCGGTCCTCTGGACGAGCGATCCGACGCCCGGACCGGCGATCACCTGGTGGGGAGGCCCGAGCATCGCCGACATGGACGGCGATGGGCAGCCCGAGGTCGTGATGGGGGCCACAGTCTACAATGGGCGCACCGGCGCGGTCCTGGCCTCTGGCCAGGCGGGCGTGGGCAACAACATCCGCGACAACGAGTCCTTCTTCATCGGAGCACTGAGCGTGGTGGCGGACCTGGACCGTGACGGAAACCAGGAGATCATCACCGGCAACACCATCTACACGCGGCAGGGAGATGTCGTGTGGCACGATCCGGACCTTGAGGACGGCTACCCCGCCATCGGCGACTTTGACGGAAACGGGACCCCCGAGATCGTCGTGGTGAGCGTCGGTTCGGTCCGTGTCCACGACCGCCGCGGCAACGTGATCTGGGGCCCTGTGGTCGTGCCGCGCCTCGGCGCGCCGGAGCAGGGTGGGGGGCGTCTCGGGGCGCCGACCATCGCTGATTTTGACGGCGACGGGCGCCCCGATGTGGGCGTCGCGGGCCTCAGCCAATACGTCACGCTCGAGATCGATCTCGGTCGCCCCAACACGACGTTCGAGGAGGCAAAACTGTGGCAGGTGGCCACCCAGGACGCGTCCTCGAACATCACCGGAAGCTCGGTGTTCGACTTTGACGCCGACGGGCGCGTCGAGGTCGTCTACAACGACGAAGAGTTCCTCCGCGTCTTTGCCGGTCCGACGGGTGAGGTGCTCTTTGAGCGCGAGAACGGATCGTTCACGGCCACGGAGTATCCCGTCATTGTCGACGTCGACAACGATGGCAACGCGGAGATTGTCGTGGTCACGAACAACTTTGAAGACTGGAACTTCACGCCGGGTCCGTTTGCCGGCGTGCGCGTCTTCAGCGACGTCAACGACAATTGGGTCAACACCCGCCGCATCTGGAACCAGCACTCGTACCACATCACGAATGTGGAGGAGGACGGCACGATCCCCGCCTCCGAAGAGCCCAGCTGGATGGCCCACAACACCTACCGGCTCAACGCCCAGGGCGAAGGACGAGAGCTGGCGGCGCCAGACCTGGTGGCCGACGAACCCGGCGTGGACTCCAAGGTCGGACAGGGCTGCGATGTGGAGCTGCGGGTCTGGGTCAGCAACCGGGGCGCTGTCCCTGTTCTCGCGGGGCTGCCTGTGACGTTCTACCTCGACGCAGTCGGCGCCCCGTCGGAGCGCAGGCGCACCGTGCGCACCACGTTTGAGCTGCAGCCTGGCGATGGAGAGCGCGTTTCTGTACTTTGGGACGGATTTCCCGACGGCGAACACGACGTCGTGGTAGTGGTCGACGACAACGGGCTCGGGGTCGGCGACCACAGCGAGTGCCACGAGGACAACAACGCCGTCACCATCGAGCGCGTATCGTGCCTGTAACCCATCTGGAGAAAACCATGATCAAGAACACTGTTTCCATCAGCGTCGCCGCGTGCCTCGCACTGTTTGCCCTGGCCGCCTGTGACTCCGCAAAGACCACCGCCGACTCTCCGGAGCCGCAGGTGATCACCGTGGAGGAGCTCGCCGCTCAGGTTGAGAAGGGCGAGATCACCCCCTGCGACTCCAACGGAGTTGAGACCCGCACGGAGCACGGTACGATTCCCGGCGCGGTGCTGCTGACCAGCTACGAGGAGTACGACGTCTCCGAGCTGCCCGCCGACAAGTCGCGCCCGCTGGCCTTCTTCTGCTCCAGCGAGAAGTGCTCCGCCGCGCCGAAGGCGGCCGAGAAGGCCCTGTCCGCCGGATACACCGACGTTCGCTGGCTCAAGGCTGGCATCAAGGGATGGAAGGGCGCCGGTCAGAAGACCCAGCCCGTCCCGGCCTCCTGATCGTTCAGGGCTGCAACGCGGGCGTTGCGAAAAGCAACGCTCCGCGGTGCCCCTCCGGCTCTTCCCCCCGATCCTGACGGTCACGGCAGCGGCGCTCACTGAGCACGCATATTGCACACCCTCCGGCCGTGCTACGAATCGCTTCCATCTTTGTTCTGCTCGTCGCATGCGGTGATTCCACCGTGGACCCGGCCTCGGTAGACGCCGGTGGTGATTCATCGACGTCGTCGGATGCCACAGTCGACGCGCGCTCGCCGGGCGACGACGCCGACGACGCGGGGGACGTGCGCGCGGACCTGCCGACGCACCCCGGCGAGGCCGACGGCGCCACCCTGTACCGGAACCTCTGCGCCCGGTGTCACGGCGACAGAGGCGAGGGCCTGACGGGCCCACCCGTGGCCGGCATCACAGACGCCGTTGGACTCTACCGCGCCATCGACGCCCGGATGCCCGTCGGCGAGCCGGAGCTATGTACCGGCAGCTGCGCGGACAAGGTGGCCCGCTACATTACGACGCTCGAGGGGGCCGGTGGGCCGGTGGACTGCGCAGCTCCGCAATACCCGCCGAGACAGCTTCGGCTCCTGACCCGCTCCGAGTACGGCGCGTCCATCGCGGCGGTCCTTGGCTACGCCTGCGG
>CALBXO010000718.1 GCA_937890335.1 uncultured Pseudomonadota bacterium
TCATCACGATGCCGCCAATCACCATCGCCCCGCCCCCGGCAAACATCGCCAGGCTCAGGCGCTGGTCCTGTTCAATCTGCGTGGCCAGAGAGTTGGCGCCGTTGGCCATGGACAACGCCTTGGCAGCCAGCGCCGGGTCGCCCGAGGCCAACGCCTGGGCCTGGGTGGAGGTGTACTCGTCCACCATGGCGTCGTGACGGTCGAGATCGTCTCCCACCTGCAGGGCGAACCAAGCGCCACCTCCGACGGCAGCCAGCCCGACGATACCGAGTGTCGCGCCGACCCAGGTCAACGTGCCGCGCTGGCCGGTGGCGGTGGGCTCATTCTGGATCGGCGGCGTCACCTTGACCCCGTCATCGTCCGGCGTGCGCTCCGGTTCTACTTTCACCGCTGCCACTGCGGCGAGCGCGTCTCGCCCGCGGTCGTACGCGCGCTCAGCCCGCCGCGCGGCCTCGCGGGTGCGGCGGCGAGCCTCCAACGCAATCTGGATGTCGTCGAGGCGCTTGATCGCCTCCACCTTTGCGGCGCGCGGCAGCCCATCGAGTGCCAGCGAGCGGTCGTAGTACTTGGCGGCCGTCTCAAGCTCGCCCAGCTCGTGGTAACAACGCCCGATGTTGAACAACATGAACGGGTTGGGGTCGACCTCGAAGACCTGCCGAAACCTCTCGGCCGCCTCGCGGTACTGCTGCTTCTCGAAGAGTTCAACGCCCTCTGAGAACAGGGCCTCCGGGGTGGCTTCCTGTGCAGACGCGGCGGACGGCAGCAGGAGGCACACGGCCAACAGCGCCGCCGCGACCATCCCGACGAAGTGCGGCTGTGACAGGGAGTGCCTCATTTCAGGATGTGGTACTTCTTGCCGCCAGGGTCCTTCTTCCCGCCGCCGCGCGTCGGCGTCCGAGGTTTCTGGAGTTTGACGGGGAACGGGTTGCTGGACTCGCTCCAGGTGACCTGCACGGAGCGGTAGCCCTTCTTCTTGAGCGTCAGGTCCACGGCGTCCTTGCCTTCCTCAAGCGCGATTTCGATGGGGGTGGTGCCGACGTTCATGTCCCCGAGCCAGACCTCTGCGCCGTCCGGCTCGGAGGTGACAGACAGCTGTACCTCCTCGGGCACCACGACGGCTGGCGGCTCAGGCACGGCGTCGGGCTCAGGTGCCCCTGTCGCGGCGGGCGGCGCCGGCGGCGCCTTGTCCCCCGGAGGGGCTACGAGCGCTGGTACCGGCGGTGTCACCGGTGGCGGATCTTTCTTCTTGAGCAGAGTCACGACGATCGCCGTCAGCGCCACGACCAATGCGATGTTCAGGACGACGGCGACCAGCAGCGGAGCGCGGCGCTTGCGCTCGGGCTTCTTCCAATTCCCCTCGACGTCGAGCCGGTCCAGGTCCTCCAACAGCTCGGCGCAACTCTGGTAGCGCAGCGAGGCGTCGCGCTGGGTGGCGCGCTCGATCACGTGGGCCAGGCCCGGCTGGAGCGCAAACCCGGAGGGGGCGCTCATGGGGTGATCCTCGAGGTGCCACGTGATCAGATCAGGGGCGGCCTTGTGTGGGTTGGCGGGGCAGCCGGCGAGCACCTCGTGGAGAATCAGTCCCAGGGCGTAGATGTCGGCCGATGGGCCCAGGTCCCGCCCCTGAATCTGTTCCGGCGGGATGTACCGCGGCGTCCCCACGATTCTGCCGTCGAGGGTGAGATCCTCGGTGGAGTTGCCAATGCCGGTGAGGTCGAGCAGCGCAAGGTCGTCGGAGTGATCGCCGGTGAAGTCCGGGTCCTCCTCGGAGCCCTCCAGAACCTTGGCGATGCCAAAGTCCAGCACCTTCACGACCGACGGACGATCCTCTCGCGGTACGACGATGATGTTTCCGGGCTTGAGATCCCGATGGATGATTCCCTGTTCGTGCGCTTCCTGCAGGCTCAGGGCGACTTGCCGTGCAATGTGCACGCCCTCCGCTGGGTGGCGCGGACCGGCGCCCTTGATGTAGCGGCTCAGGGTGGGGCCATCGACGAACTCGAAGGCCATGTAGAGGATGTTGGTCTCGGTGCGGTCGTAATCGTAGAGCGTGACCGTGTTGGGGTGGCGCAGGGAGCTTGCCAGCCGGGCCTCGCGTTGGAAGCGCAGCAGCGCTGCCTCCGCCAGCTGCGCGTTGCCGCGGGACGCAGGATGGAGCAGAAAGACCTTGAGGGCGACGATGCGCCCCACACCGACCTGCGCCGCGCGGTAGACGATGGAGAAGGCGCCGCGTCCGAGCACGTCGAGGATCTTGTAACGGCCAAGGATGGTCTCATCGAGGCGCGCGGGCTTGTCGCCAGCCTCGTCAGCGCTCTCGTCGTCGCAGAGATCGACGTCTGCTGGCGCAGCCAGCTCGTCCACGTCGATATCACCAATTTGATGATCGCCGTCGGTCATCACAATCTCGCGCGCATCGCCCTTGATGGGAGTACCCAAACGCAACCCTGGGCTGATTGACACCGGGGCAAGTGTAGGTACGGGCCGAGACCTCCGTCAAGCTTGTTGGTTTCCAGGCAGGGCAGATCCTTGCACCGTGGGAGGAAGCCGGTATCGTCGGTTGATCTATGCGTATGCCCCTCATTCTGACGCTGCTCGTCGCCACGCTGCCGGGCTGCCTCTTCGAATCCCCTGAGCGTGTCGTGCCGGGCGAGGATCTGGTCCAACTGGCCGACGGCGGCGCGGGCCAGCCGGATGTGGTGGAGGACCTTGGTGCCGACGTCGCTGCCGACGCCACCGACGCGGACGCCACGCCCGATGTTCCGGATACCAGTGAGCCCACGGAGTTCATGTTCGCGTGCGAGCCGGCATGTGATGCCGGCGAGTTCTGCGGACCGGAAGGGATCTGCTTCCGCGGGGCGCCGAGCTGCACGGCCACGAACCAGACCTGCGACCCCGATTCGGCGCAGTCCACCGACGAGCTTTTCTGCGAGGCCGCCTACGACGGCACGATCGGCTACTGCCGGCGGCGGTGCGAGAACGGAACCCAATGCGCGGAAGGCGAGTCTTGCGGCGCGGTGCTACCGGGCAGTGAACTCAAGATCTGCCGAAGGACCTGCGACGCTGACGACGCGTGCCTGGACCTGG
Organism: uncultured Pseudomonadota bacterium; assembly: GCA_937890335.1. GTDB lineage: Bacteria > Myxococcota_A > Bradymonadia > Bradymonadales > CALBXO01. The sequence goes on from CALBXO010000718.1 coordinate 3,085, forward strand.
ACGTCTGCACCGCGACCCGCTTTGGCTTCTGCCGTGCCGGCTGCGTGCCGTTTTTCGACGGCCAGTGTGACGGGGACACGCAGTGCCTGCCAACGGCTGCGGACCGCGGCTACTGCGACGTGCGCGGGGAGGTTCCGGTGGGCGAGGCATGCGACATCGGGGCGGGCCTGGTGTGCAGCGAAGGCGCGCTCTGTCTCACGACGGCGATCGGCAACCGCTGCATCCAGGGCTGCAACCCCGCACAGATGGGGGCCGGCTCGCCCGGCAGCTGCGAGGGCGATCGATACATTTGTGGCGAGCTCCAGGATCGGACGTTGGGAATCTGTGCACAGACCTGTGACATCTTCGATGCGGACCGTCAGTGCGACGAAGCGGAGCAGGGTTGCACGTTCCAAGGCGGCACCGCGGGGGTTTGTTTCCACCGCGGGGGTGTTGCCGAGGGGCGAGCGTGTGAAGGTCACCAGAACTGCGTTGGGAACCTGGCCTGCGTGGACAACGAGTGTCGGCCCCTGTGCCTGCGGACTGCGGGACCCGGCGAGGAGGGGGCGTGCGCGGAAGGATTGCGATGCCGGACCCTGTCCGGGCCAACGCTGGGATACTGCATTCAATAGGACCTTGAAGCGCTACCCGACAGTTTCCGCCCGCGCGTCAGCGCGCACGCGTGCGCCCGCGTGAGGCGCGTATGGTCCATCCTGCTGGTCGTATTGGGGCTCAACCTCTGGGCTCTGTCCGCCTTGGGGCCACTGGAGCTGGAGCTGGCGGACGCCGATACCCGGCTGTGGGCCGTGGGCGTCTACCTCTTGCCGCTGTTGCTCCTGGCCATCGGTGTGGCGACACGTCACGCCGCGGCGCTCCTGTTCCTGGTGCCCGCAGGGCTCGTTCCCATCTACCTGACCATCCCCGCAGCCGATCGGGCCGTGCATGAATCGCCCGCGGGTTTTGTGTCGCTCGCGCTCGCGGTAGTGCTCTACATCTCGGTGGCGTCCGCGTGGCGGGCGCAGAGCGAGCACCGGCTGGCGCCGTGGCTCGAGCGCGTGCTCGCGCGGACGGGCAGCGCGGCGCGCCCACGGCGGCGAGACGGCGGCGACCTGGCGCTGCGCTCGGTGGCGCCTCCGCCGCTGCGCCGTGATCTTTGGTGGCCCTACCGATGGTATTTCGTTCCGCGGGTGGTGCTGCTTGGGGCGCTGTTTGTCCTGCCGGCGTGGGGACTGAACTTCAGCGACGGCGTGGTGGAGGCCTACAGCGCGGGCTTTGGTCGCGCGGCCACCGACGCGCGCGTCCTGGCCAATCTGGTGTGGATCTTCTTCTGGATCGTGGCTGCGTACCTCTTCTTTTTCTCGCCTGGGTTGAACCTGGAGCTGGAACAACGCCAGATGGATGCATCGCTGCGTCTGTTTGCCCAGCGGGCTCTGCAGCGCAAAGGCTGGGTGTACGCCGTTGGGTCGGGTCTTCTGGCTGGCAGCCTCCTGGTCGTTCTCGCCGCATGGAGGTTGATGTGAGTCCACAGAGTCTCATCTACGATGGGTCCAGCCTGCTCCTGACCGGGGCGAGCCTGTTCTTCTTCTACGAGACCACGCAGTTTCTCGTCGGGAAGGACTACGTGGCCTCCGTGCTCACACTCGTCGTTGGATTTCTCCTGCTGAGGGTCGCCGTGGAGATCGGCAAGCTGGCGCTGGTGATTCGTCGGCGAGACCGGGAGCGCGGGGAGGAGAGATGAGGCGGGTTCCCGCCATCGCGATCTCCGCAGTCCTGCTCTCCGCCTGCGGTGGCGACACCGCGCCCGTGCCTGCCCAGGTCGCGGACCTGGGCGCGATACTCCAGTCCGCTCCGAGTCCTCCGGGTGAGGCGGCGATCCGCGTCAATGGCCGGACCATCCCGCTGGGCCTCATCGACCGGCAGGTGCGCGCGGGGCGGGACAAGCAAGTGGTGGTGGACGAGCTGGTCAACGCGGAGCTGTTCTACGACCGGGCGATGTCCATGGACTATCTGGCCGATGACGCGGTGCGCGAGGAGCACAAACGCCTCATGGTCCAGCGGCTGCTTCAGCGCGAGGTGGAAGAGCGGCACCCCACGGCGGGCATCGACGCCAGCCGGGTCAAGGGCTACTACGACGCCAACCTTCACCTGTACTACACCCCTGAACTACGGGCTGCCGATCACCTTCTGGTGAAGCCGTCCGGGGCCAGGTGGGATCCACAGAAGAACTGGGACTCGGTGCCCAAGGCGGTCTTCCAACAATGCGCCGATTGGTCCGCCCGGATCCATGAGGACGTCGTCAGTCGCCGAGAGAAGCCAACCGGGGCGGCGGATCTGCAGGCCATCGCCGATCGCTGGAAGCCCCAGCTCCCCGCGGATCTGGAGGTGATCGTGGAGTCGCTGCCCGGATCCCCCAAGCGGGCCTTCGGCAAGCCCGGTGAGCCCGGGTTCATGAACGCGATGGTTCCGAGCTTCTCGGACGCGATGTTCGCGCTGGCACGACCCGGCGTCCTCTCCGAACCGGTTACGACGATGTTTGGAACCCACCTGCTCGTGGTGACGCGGATTCGCCCGGAGGACCGGGTTCCGCTGAAGACCGCTGATGCTGGGATCCGGGAGTACCTGGCGACGCAAGACCGTGTGGTTGCGTCGCGGGCTCTGCTGACTCGGTTGCTCGGCACGGCGGAGATCCGCGCCGACGAGACGAAGCTGGCCAAGCTGGGCGCGAGCAAAGACCCGTAGGTCCGCGCCCGCGTCGATCAGTCGATGACGGGCCAGGACATGGCCACTTCCTGCCCCGCGCGCAGCACGGTGACACTGATGCGGTCCGCCTTCTTCAGTCCCTGCCACACGTTCATGTAGTCCTCGGGCCGGGCGATGGAGTGCTGGTTGATCTTCAGGATCACGTCGCCGCGGTGCAGGGCGTTGCCGAAAGACTTCTCACCGTCGTGGGACAAGGCCATGACCTGGTATCCCACGAATTTTTGCCCCTGGAACGCGGGCTGGACCTCGACGAGTGTGAGCGCGTGGCGCGGCCCGCGGTCCAGGAAGCCCAGCAGCTCGCGCCGCGTGATGGCGTTGCTGACTGCGTCGGGCGGTGTCGTAGCTTTTGGCGCCGCCGAGTCGTCGGGCAGCTCGCCTGTGAATGCTCCCGGCACGGGGTCGGGGCCCTTGGGGAGCTCGGCGAACTCGTAGAACTGCTCGCCCTTCTGGGGCGGGGTAGCCTGCGGGGCCTCCACAGTCTCGGCTACGGTGGAGCCCGTGGTCGCGCAGGACGCGACAAAGGCGGCGAGTAGAATGAGAACAGCAGCGCGACGCATGGATTCCTCCACGTTGATGTGGGGCCGGGTGTGCAGACCACCGTGGAGTATCGGGGAAACGCGCTCGGACGCAAGAAACAACAAAGGGCGCGCCGATTGGCGCGCCCTTGTTGAGCCGAAGCTCAGACCGTTACGTGGACGCTGTGTCCACGCTCAAATCACTGCTGACCGAAGTTGGCCAGACCCTGCACGAAGGTCTCCTGCGTGGTGCGCAGGCGGTCGGGAAGGCCGAGGGCCTCCGACTCCATGGAGCCGAGCAGCTCGTCGAGGCCGGCGAGCTCCGCCTGAAGCGCCTCGTACTCCTGGTTGAACGCCGCCTTCTCCTTGTCGTTCATGAGCGCGTTGGAGTCCGCAGCGGTCTTGAGGCCATCGGCCGTCAGACGCAGCTCCTCAACCTTGAGCTTGGCAGCGGCGTACTTCTCACCGATCTCGGTGGCCTTGGCGGGCAGCTTCTCCTTGAGGTTGACCTTGATCATGGAGATCGCGCC
>CALBXO010000719.1 GCA_937890335.1 uncultured Pseudomonadota bacterium
GGGGTTGGCAGCGGATTGGTCACCAGCGCGCGAGGTAAAGCGGTCGCCGCCATGGAGCCGTTCGAACCGGCCAAGGGACCCATGGGCACGGTCCGCTACACCGTGCAGACCGGCGGCACGCTCCAGGACATCGGACGCATCTTCGGAATGCCGGTCGAGGCTCTCATGGAGCTCAACCCAGATGTGCCGGAGGACCGCTTCTTTGGCCCCGGCACCAGCATCGTCGTCTATGAGCCGGGCGTCGCCCTCGCACCGGTCACCTACGGCACGCGAGACCGACTGTTCGCCGGCGTTCCCATGCCCGACGGGCCTGGCCGCCGCGTGCGCAGACGGCGCCTCAGTTGGGGCACATCGCATGCCGTCTTTCACCTCGACGCCGCGCTGAGCGCCTTTGGCGAGGCCTACCCTGAGGGGCCGGTCGTCATCGTCAGTGACATGTCGCGCCGCGAGGGCGGCCGTCTGCCGCCACACCACGCGCACCGCAGCGGCCGCGACATCGATCTCAGCTACGTCCCCAAGCCCGAGCAGGACAACGGCGGCTTCTTGATGATGAACAGCTGGGCGTTCGATCGCGAACGAAACTGGAAGTTCATCCAGGCGCTGTTGGCCACGGACCAGGTTGAACTCATCCTGATGGACCGCTCGCTCCAGAAGCTCCTGCACCAGCACCTGCAGGGCAAACTCAGTGACGCCGAGCTCCGACGCGTGTTCCAGTACCCACGCAGCAGCGCGGAGGAAGTAGGGATCATCCGTCATTGGGACGGCCACCGGGACCATATGCACATCCGGCTCCGGTGTGCCCCGGACCAGCCGCACTGCCCGTGACCCAGGACCTGTACGCCACCCTGGGCGTCGCCCGTGATGCACCGCCCGATGCGCTGAAGGCGGCGTTCCGTCGCCTGGCCAAGCTCCACCATCCGGACCGCAACCTCGGAGACGCCGGCGCGGAAGAGCGTTTCAAGGCCTGCGGCTACGCCTACCGGGTACTCGCCAACCCCCAACTGCGCGCCCGCTACGACGAACACGGACACGCAGGGCTTGCCGACGACTTCGAGCCCACCCACGAATGGGCGCGTACCAACCCCGACCCCACGAGTTGGAGACGGGCATCCGCTGTCGGGCCCGGCCCGCTGCTGCTCACCATCGAGGTGACGCCGGAGGAAGCCGCGACCGGCTTCACCCGCGAGGTGACGTATGAGCGTCAGATCCGATGCCAGGCCTGCGCCGGCGCGGGCGGACGCGGACCCAGGCCTTGCGGCGTGTGCAACGGGCTGGGCAAGAAGCGCCTCGGCGGCGACCCTTGCGATGCGTGCGCCGGCAGCGGCACGCGCTACCTGAGCCCCTGTTCCGACTGTCGCGGACTCGCCGTGGGCCGTGCAGTAAACACTCTCCTGATTCGGGTCCCGTCAGGCGCCGATGAGTCCAGCATCATCCGGGTCCGCGGCAAGGGACACCAGCGTGGCGACAAGGACGGCGACGTGCACGTCCGGCTCAGCCTGAACCGACAATCCGGGCCCACCGCAACACCCAGGGACGTGACGGTTATCCTTCCCGTCACCTTTGGCGAGGCCGCGCTTGGAGCCAAGGTGCCTGTCGATACGCCCGCAGGGCAGGTGACCGTGTCGATTCCGGCGGGATCGTCAGGGGGTCGCAAGCTCCGGCTCAAAGGCCGTGGTCACGCCGCCTCCACTGGGCGCGGCGACGTGATTGTCGAGCTCAGAATCGTCGTGCCCCGAGACCTGGACCCCGAGGTGCGGGCGCTCGTCGAAGAGCTGGCGGCACGCGACGACTCAATCATCCGCAAGTAGATTTCCGTCTTACATTCCCATACTCCCATAGCGCCCAGCCGCACCGGACCCGGGTATCACGGCATGGACGCAACTGGCACGCCGCTCGCTATGGCAGAGAGGTACACCACCGACCCCGGTCGGTCTTCCGGAGTACCCGCCATGACGAAACGATACCTGCTGCTCAGCTTCATCGCCCTCACCTTCACCACCGCAGCGTGCGACTCGCCGCCGCCCGCCGACCCGGTCGCGCCCCCGGTCGCGCTTGTGCCTGCCCCAGCCTTGCCATCCCCCGTTGAGGAGGCGCGCGACATCGCCCCGGTGCCCGAACCCAACGCCGCGCCTGTCGCCGACATCCACCCGGCACCAGCGGCCAAACAGACCCGTGTACGCATCGTGGACAGCGCCATTGCCACCAGCGTGGAACAGCGTGTCCCGACGGGGCTCGGCGAGGTGTTTGGAACCGAAGTCGGCACTGTGTGGGCCTGGATCGCAGTCGAGAACCTGGGCGAGCCCACCAATGTGACCATGGTGTGGAGGCGCGACGACAAAGTGCGCTCCAGCCTCGAGCTGAGCGTGGGCACCTCGCGCCGGTGGCGCACCTGGTCCCGCAACCGAATCCGCAAGTTCGACGCGGGAGAGTGGACCGTGGACATGTACGACGCCGAGGGGAACCTTCTGGACACGCTCGAGTTCACCATCCGCGATACAGGCGAGGTCGGCTGACACGACGCCGAGGGGAACCGATTGGACACGCTCGAGTCCACGATCCGCGATACAGGCGAGGTCGGCTGACCGTGCACCCGGCGGCGCCGCCCGACCTGTTGCAGAATTGACGGCGCGGCCTCGCGCCACTATCCCCAGATGGTATGCGACGCCTCACCCCCCTGTTCGCGACCCTTTGTCTGCTCGGTGCGTGCCGGACTGCGACTGACCCGACGCCACCCGCGGACGCCACGCCGGCTGAGACCGTCGCCAGCGTGAGCCAACCGGTAGAGCCCGCCGCCCCCGAGCCGCCAGCGGACACCACCGCCGCCGACCTCGCCCGGTTGCTGGCTGGCGAGGATACACCCGCCCAGATCCGCGAGGCCTACCAGCGCACAGCAAACAAGCCGGTCTTCGTCTCTGCGGGTGCGCTGACCCCCGCGGGTTCAGCCGCCCTGTCCCTGCTGGACGCCGCGCCCCGCGAGGCGATCACCCCAGAGACCATCGGTCTGGACCAGCTCCAGCCAGGGCGCGATGCCCCAGATGCCGCATTCGAGCTGCGCTTGGCAAACAGCCTGCGCCTCTGGATCGCCGAACAGTGGCCGGGCAACGTCAACCGGCTTCCTCTCGAGCAACGCACAGACGGCGCCGCCGCGGTCATCGATCCCCAGGTCACCGCCGCCCTCGCGACCGTACTGGAGCTGGGGCCGACCGACGGCGCGAAGACGGAGCAGGCACTCAAGGCCATGCGCCCCCCGCTGGTCCAATACGAGCGCCTGATCCCGGTTCTGGCCCGGTACGAGAAAATCGCCGCGGAGGGCGGCTGGGAGACGAAATTCGCCCACATCCCGCGGCCGCGCGCCAAGAAGTACGTACGCTACGCCCCCAAACGACGGGTTCCAGGCAAGCTGATACCGGCCGTGAAGCGACGGCTGCGCGGTGAGGGCTACTACGCACCCGTCGAGGAAGACGACAGCTGGAACGATGAGTTCGAAGCAGCGTTGCTGGCCTACCGCGAGCGCAACCAGCTCTGGCCGCGCGTGTGGATCGACTGGGAACTCATTGAGAGCATGCAGCTGCCCGTGGAGTTCCGGGTCATCCAGACCAGGCTGGCGCTCGAGCGGATGCGACGGTCTCGCGTGGGCGATGACAAATACTACGTGCATGTCGTCCTGCCCGAGTTTCACGCGGAAGTCTGGGAGAACGGAAACCGATTGATGCGCTTCCGTCTGGTGGTCGGCGGGCGGCAGAGGTACCGCGAGGCAAAGACGGGCGAGTGGCGTTTCCCGAACGCCACGCCGCTGTTTAGCGACAAGATCGAGACCGTGGTGTTGAACCCGTACTGGACCGTGCCGCCGCGACTTCGCAAGGACCTGTTCAAGAAGCAGGAGAAGGACCCCACCTACTTTGAGAAGGAGGGCTACGAGCAGATCGGTGGCTCACTCCGGCAGAAACCCGGTCCGAAGAACGCGCTCGGCGAGGTCAAATTCCTCTTCCCCAACGACCACGCGGTCTACATGCACGACACCCCGCGCAAGGACCTGTTTCGCTCCCCGATGCGCGCCTTCTCCCACGGTTGCATGCGCGTCGAGGAACCACTGGAGTTCGCCTGGTTCCTGCTGAGCCGCGAGGGCCGAGACGACCTGACCCGGATCAGGGTCCGACGAAACGCCTACGGCGGCGGTCAGTTTCGCTACAAGCTGGAAGCCGGTCCCAAGATTCACATCGAGTACTGGACGGTGCACGTGGACGACGAGGGCAAGGTGCACTTCCTTGAGGACATCTACCTTCACGACTCCCGTGAGGCGCGCGACCGATTCGGCCTGGATCTGGGCAACCTGAAGTAGTAGGGGCCGCTCTGGACGGCCAGTACCGAGGTTGGAGGCCACCGAGCCTGCCCATGGAGCCTGAGGGTCCACCGGACCCGGCGATGGCCGCGGGGGGGGTCAGTCCTCGTCTGCGCCACCTCTGCGCTGACGGCGTCGTTCGGCGCGCTCGGCGCGCGTCTCCTGCTGTCGTGAGTGGCCGGCAATCTCGCTCTCGGCCTTTCGCTTGCCGAGCACCCAGCCAACCACGAGCCCCACGAAGAGGAGAAGCGGGATGTAGAAGATGTGCGCCCCGGTCACTTCCCGCTCGCCTCCAGGCCTTCGAGTTGGGCGTCCAACTTGTCGAGGCGTGTGTCGAGCGACGCAATCCGGTGACTCAGTTGTACATTGCGCAGCCACGTGAACCCCACGTAGGCGAACAGCAGCAGCCAGATGCAGAAGTACGCGCCGTACAGAAACGGCCACGCCGGCAGGTTCTCCTTGGGAGGACCGGTCGCCGCTTCAAAGGCCTGCGAAGGGTCGGTCTGCGCGACGGCGGGCCCAGCCAGCAGCAACAGGGACAGGCAGCAGTGCCCGAACAACACAATTCGAGTCTTCATACGGACGCTCCTTCGGTTCGAGCGGTCAATTCAGCGATCTCGTCGGCCCGCTCATCCACCTCGTGTTCCAGATCACGCAGGCGTGCATGCTGTGCGGCAATCCTGACGCGCAACCAGTAGATGACGGCGTAGACCACGAGGAAGGTCGCCATCGCAAAGTAGAAGGCGACCTTCATGTCAGGGTGGAGTCCCCCGCCACCCTCGCGCTCCACAAGGGGGTGCGTACCGCCCCAGCGCTTCACGCTGATGTGGATGATCGGCACGTCGATGAACCCGAAGATGGCGATCACGGCGGCGATCTTCTTGATCCGGGGTGAGTCTGACGCGACGAACCGCACGATGACGTACGCACCGTAGATGAGAAACAGGAAGAGCGTCGCGGTCAGCTGCGGGTCAAACACAAAGAACGTGCCCCAGACGGGACGCGCCCACAGCGGCCCGCTGGTCAGGACCATGGCGCAGAACACCATCCCGATCTCCGCCCCACACCTGGCCAGCGCGTCCACGCGATCACTCGGGCGCAGCAGGTACCAGATGCTGAAGATGAACGCGCAGAAGAATCCGGCGTAGGCGCCCACGGCGGAGGGCACGTGGAAGTAGAAAATCTTTTGGACGACACCCATCTCCTTCTCGATGGGCGCGACCTCAAAGGCCAGATAGAGACTGACCACGACCGCAATTGCGGCGACGAGCACCAAGACTGGGTAGGCGGCAAAGGCCCCCAGTTTCGCGCGCGTTCCACCTTCTGTTCGCTTGGCTCCCATGCCCCTTCCCTACCGCGACCGGGCCGCGATGGCTACTCCTCTTCGATGACGAGGCCAAACAGCCACGCCCCACCAAACAGATAGACCACATCGATGGCGGCCATGATCTTGACCCAACTCCACCCCTGCTCCAACGGCTGGTTCTCCAGAACGATGGAGGTCGCCTCCACACCCATGACGAGCAGCGGGATCGCGATGGGATACAGCACAATGGGCAAGAGCACGCCTCGCCGACGAATGGCTACCAGCATCGCGCTGATGACGGTGCCGATGATGACGAAACCAATGGTCCCCGTTGCCAGTGCGCCCAGCAGGCACAACATGGCGTCGTCCGGCACGCTGACGCCCAGCATCGTCAGCGTCAGGGGCACAACCAGCAGCTCCACCAACGTCAGGTAGAACAGATTGAGCAGCGTCTTGGCGACAAAGAGCGCGCGGGTGACACCGGGGATCAGCACCAACGCCGTCAACGTGTTGCCTTCTTGTTCCCGCGTGAAGCTGCGATCGATCGCGAGCGTGCCGGCGAAGGCGATTGCGATCCACAGGACGCCGGACGCTACCTGCTGTGCCACCCGCTCATCGGCCGACAGGCTGAAGACGAAGATCACCACCATGAGCAACGCGAAAAACAGCAGCGTTGTAACGGTGTCGCGGGTTCGCAGCTCCGTGAGCGCGTCTTTGTAGACGAGCAGGCCCACCTGTTTGACCCGAAGCGAGAAGCCGCCCGGGGCCACGCCAATGGCGGCCGGCGACTGCAGTATCTCCGCCGCGCCGCGCGCACGGCGCCTGCGCACAGGTTGGGTAGAGTCGCTCAAGCCAGTGCCTCCTCGTACCAGGAGGCGAGCGACATGGATCCGGGGTTTCCGTCGCGAGCGACCACGCCGCGTCGGAGCACAACCGCACGGTCGATGACGTCGTCGGGCAGTGTGAGATGGTGCGTGATCAACACCACCAGCTTCCCTTCTTCTCGGAGGCGCCGAAGCATCTGGCACACGATCCGAAATCCGGCCTGATCCAGCCCGGTGAAGGGCTCGTCCAGCAGAATCAAGGAGGGATTCTGAAGCAGCGCGCGAGCGATGCTCAACCGCTGCCGCATGCCGCGACTGTAGGCCGCGACTCGCTTGTCCCCAGCGTCACCGAGGCCAAGGTCGCCCAGCAGCGTCTCGGCTCGAGAGCGCGCAACATCGGGGGGCAGGCCGTAGAGTCCGGCGAAAAGGGTCAGGTTCTCCAGTCCCGTCAGATCATCGTAGACAAGGCTGGCGTGGCTCACGAGACCGATGAAGTCGCGCCGCCACGTCGCCAGCGCGAACAGATCGACCTCGTGGTCGGCCCCGTCGCTCTCCACCAACGCCACGGCAGACCCGCGGGTGGGCGCCAGCAACGTCGAGAGGATACGCAGCAATGTCGTCTTGCCGGCGCCGTTCGACCCCAGGAGGAGGACAATCTCGCCCTGCTTCAAGTCCAGGTCGATGCCGCGGAGGACCAGCTGCCGACTGAAACGTCGCGCGATGCCCCGAAGCCGAACACGCTTGACCCGCGCCCGGCCGGTTCCAGCGGACGCGGGACTGGTCATGTGCCCGAGGTTGTCTGATCCGCCGCAAGCCGTCGCAGGACCAGAGCCAGCCGCTCCCGCAAGGACGCGGCTTCAATGTCGTACGCGCGGTCCGAGACCCCGCCCTGGTCGTACCTGAGCTCCAGATCGCGAAGCGACTCGAACAGCAGCTCCCGCTCCCCGGCCAACGCCTGCGTTCGGAGCTGCGCCTCGGTGCGGCCACCGCGCCGGGTCACGACCTCCCGTCGGTACATGACGATGCCGCCGATGAACACCAGCAACACGAGCACCGCCGCGATGTCGTTGAGGGGCGACTTGAACACCGGGAATCCGACCAACTCGAACGTCAGCGCCCCGCCCTCGTCGAACTTTCCGCCGGATGCCACCAGCCCCATGTCCCCATTGCGCAGCTTGCTCTTCTCCACCTGGTGTCCCGTCGCCGTCAGCGTCAGGTCCAGCGTTGGCACCTTCGTGAAGCGCGTGCCCAACGGCGCGATGACCTCGCTGTACTCCACGGGGTAGAGAATCGGCTGCTCCAGGCTCAGCGTGTCGGTGATGTGATCCAACGAAAACTGCAGCCGTACACGGAGCGGCTCCTGCCCCTTCGCGTCGGGCGGGACCGGGGCCCTGACCCAGATCTTGTCCTCGGCAACGCGGGCCTGCGTTACATCGCCTCGACCACGAATCACGGTCGCATGAATTCCCTTGGCGGCGCTCGGCGCCCGAATCTGCAGGCCGTCGTTGTACTTCTCGCCGCCCGCGGTCATCGGGTCGAATGCCACCGTATCGCGGTTCACAAACGTCCACGTCTGGGTGATGAGAAACTGGTCCTCCCAGAGTTCGGCCGCGGTGATGAGCTGACTGACACGCACCTTGCTGTCATCGGTGCTCAATCCGTACACGCTCAGTGCGCTCTTTTGGCGGCTGCCGTCCGACGGCGGCACAATCCCCACCGCGGAGAACGTCGCGCCCTCATAGGTTGCCGTGGGCACATAGGTGACCCCGGCGATGCTCTGGAGCTCCTCAAACCTGGCGACACCGTCAGCGCCGGTGACCGCGGACTTCTTCGTGACGACCATCTCGCCGGCGCGTGCCTCGAGAAGAACTGTCGCCCCGGAGACGGCTTCCGGCGTGTCTCCGCTGCCCTTCTTGCCCACGGTGACATCCAGCGCAAACGGCTTGCCGCGCTCGGGCATCTTCGCGCCACCACCGGCAAACGGCTGGGCGACCGCGGTAGAGACCGTGAACGTCAACAGGACGACCAGCGTCCCCATCAAGGGCCATCTCATGCCTGCACCTCCGCCATCGGGCGCTCAGACGCGACCTGTGTCGCTGTCGATTCCTCGGCGGGCTTTCCGCACTCCGAACAGAACCTCGCGTCCGCTTCCATCGCTGCGCCGCATCCGATGCAGCACTCCGGGACCGGCGCCGTGGCGCCACACTCCGAGCAGAACCGGTCGTCCGCTGCCAGACCGGCCCCACACGCAGAGCACGGGGGGCCGCCCGCCACCGCGGGGAGCGCGATTCCCGACGCCTGGGCGACAACCACGGGAACTCTGTTCCCCTCCGGCAGACGCTCGTCGAGTTCGCGATCAATGAGCGCGTCGTAGTCGACATCGCCGCGCAGCTCGTCGAGCCTTTTCAGGATCGAACGCCCGCGTCGCTCCAGCCGCTTTCGCAGCATCTTGTACTCGTCTTCCGCGATGTGTCCGGTCTCAAAATCAAACTCGAGGTCCTTGATGTCGCGCAGCGTGCGCGCTTTGGCCATGGCGAGCTCCTGAAGGTGCTCCGCCTCATGGTCCAGGTCCTCAATCAACTCTTTGCTGCGTCCCATGACGAACGCCTCGATCATCCGGTACAGGGCGTAGCCGGTAAAACCGATAGCGGCGAGCATCAGCAGCTTTGCGATGATCGCCATCAGCTGTCCTCCAACTCGCGCTCAAGCAGCCGCTGGTACTCAGGGTCCGCATCGTCGTCTTCGTCGTCGGGGAGTGAACCACCACCTGCGGGGACGAACCTACCGGTGCTTCGCGTCCATCGGCGCATCGTCAACAGAATCAACGGCGCGGCGACGGCCATGCCCAAGAGGGGCAGAAGCCAACCGAGGAAATTGCCATTCTCATTGCCGGGGACGGCAATGCACCACTCTCCCCGGTCCGCGACGAACCACGCAAAGATTTGCTCGTCGGTTTTGCCCTCGGCGATGAGCCGCTCCAGGATCTCGCGGTCCCTGAGGTAGTCCGGACAATCGAGATCCGAGTTCGCCATGGTGGGGCGGCTCGATGCCTCACAATTGACCCGGATGTGCGACATCAGCGACCGCAGCCGCGCGGATCGGACCTGTGGCTTGCCTGCTTTGTACCCCGACGACTCAACATGTTCATGCCCGTCGCCGGCGGCTTCCTGGGCCACTGCGGCGCTCTCCACAAAGAACACGGGGAGGAAACAGGCTGCACCCACAAGGAGAAGCGCGGCCGCCGTGGCCGCGGCCCTTCGGTAGACGCGCTGGGGAACCTTCGTAGACCGAGGCCACAGGCAGATGAGGGTGCCGAAGACGATCACCGCGCCCCCAAACCAGAACCACCACGTGAGCGGGAAGATGACCATCTTGAAACTGGCCAACCGTCCACCGCTGCTGAAGCCCGCGATGGCGACGTACAGGTCCTCGTTGGGACGAGAATCGATCGCCAGCTCACTGGTCGGACTGTTCTCGAACTTGTGGAACGTCGCACGGCCAGGCCGCAGCTGCGCGTACTCCTCGCCATTGCGGAGCACCGTCAATTTGGCCTCCACCAGCCAACGGTTCGCGTTGTCGTCCTCCTCGAGCCCGTCGTAGCGAACCTCGTAGTCACCCAGGGGTACAATGTCCCCAATCTCCATCTGAACGTCCTGCTCCACCTTGAAGGCGTTGCCGCAGAAG
>CALBXO010000720.1 GCA_937890335.1 uncultured Pseudomonadota bacterium
CGTCTGCCACAAAGCGACCGGCACGTTGGGCGCGGCGGGCCGACAGCAGGGAGGCAACCCGGCGCTCGCCAACGGCTCTCGCCGCAATCTCGGCCACGAGTCCCGCCAACACCACGGGCGCCTCTTGTGAGGTTTTGGACGCGGGCGTGTGCAATGGCAGATCGAGGCCGCCGATCTCGATGGTGGCGGGAGGCCCAGGGGAGGTCCGCACCTCCGGTGGAGTGATTCCGGGCCAGTGCTGGCCGTCCCACGGCTGAGACTCCGGGCTCGACGCGCGCATTGTGACGCAGAGGTAGCCTCCGTCCACGTGCGCGTTGACCACCAGGAACGCGCCGCGCGCCAGTGGCGCGGAGACGGCCCAGGACCTGGCGTCGAGCGTCAGCTCAACCTCGGCGCCACGGGCTGGTCGCACAAGGCGGGACATGGTCTGCACGAGCGCGTCGTGAAACACCGCATGGGGTTTTCCCGCAGGGCCCCGCAGGCCGCGCCAGAACAGCAGGTACCAGTCGATCACGGCCACCACGAGAATGATGGCGGGGAGCGGATCGTTCAGGACCGCTGCGGCCAGTGTAGGCGCACCGAAGGCCGCCGCGCCCATTGTCGCCGCGCCGAAGAGGGCCGCCGCGAGGAACCAGGCGGCCGCCGTTACGAGGAGGAACACGCGGCCGATGCGGAGCTTCTCGGCCAGCCCGCCGCTGCCCAGGGCGTCTCGGTATCCTGATGGATGGGTCGAGACCAGAACGGCGAGCAGATCTTCGGCGGGAGCGCGGGCACGGATGCGCCTCTTGTCTCGACCCTCCGCGATGCTGCTGGGCTGTCCGTCCACTCGTTTGGGTTGTACGACGCGGTCGGAGAACGGACAAGTTGGCCGGCGGTCCACGATTGAATCGCGGTGAACTCGGGGGGCCTGCGCCATGTGCGAAAACAGCCCGTGTTTTCGCGCCGGATCGTGGCGCGGTCTACGCACGCTGCGGCCCGGCCACCGCATCGTCGCCCGCCGGTTGGCCTCCTGGGTTGTGCGGTGTGTCCGGCGTTGGTACAAGCGAATGCGCAGATGATGCAGATACGGTTCACATGGGTGCTCGCGGTCGTCTTGACCGGGATCGCGGGGACAGCTTCGGCCTCCCCGGTGGACCTGTTTGGATACGGCGCGCGCGGAGGCGCGATGGCGGGCGCCATCATCTCCAGCGCGCAGGACCATGAGGCGGTCTACTACAACCCCGCGGCGCTGGCCTTTGCGGAGCGGCCCACCTTCGCGATCGGCTTCCAGCGGGCGGATTTCTTCCTTGAACTCAACGGAGAGGAATCGCCGGGACTGGGTGCGCCTGCGCTCTTCTTTGGCTTTGGCGTGCCCCTGCCGTTTGGTGGATTTCTGGAAGACCGGCTGACGCTGGGTTTGGGCTTTGTTCTGCCGCAGACATCGATCCTCATCGCGGATGTTCCTGCCCCCGGTCAGCCGAGTTTTCTCCTTGTGGAGAACCGCGCCCAGACCGTCAGCCTGCAGGGCGGCCTCGGCCTGCGGATTGCTGATTCTGTCTCCATTGGGGTGGGCTTTCTCGCGCTCGCCGAGCTGATTGGCGACATCTCGGTGGCGCCCAACGACGAGGGGCGATTGGGGTCTCGCGTTCGGGACCAGGTCATCGCGGACTACAGTCCGGTGCTCGGTGTGCTGGTGCATCCTACGGACTGGCTGTCGGTGGCCGCGACCTACCATGGGGAGTCTTCTGCCGCTTTTGAGTTGCCCATCACGGCGGAGTTGGGCAGCGGGTTTTCCATCCCGATCCCGCGCCTGGATCTCGTGGGGACCGCCCAGTACGACCCCCGGCAGGCGTCTGCGGAGGTGAGCGTCACGTCGGGCGGATTGCGCATCGCAGCCGGGGCGACGTGGAAGCAATGGAGTGGCTACGGCAATCCCATCGTCTACACCGCGGTTCCGGACACGTTGCCGACGGAGCTGTGTCCTCAGAAAGTGGCGGGCGCAGCGGAGGGGCAGGTGGGCTGCGTGCAGCCGGCTCCGGACTTCTCGGACACCGTGGTTCCGCGCCTCGGCGCCGAGTGGGTCTTGCAGGCCGGGGCCTTTGAGATCATCCCGCGCGCGGGCCTCGCGTGGGAGCCGAGCCCCGTGCCGGATCAGGACGCGGATCAAAACTACCTCGACAACGATCGCCTCATTCTCGCAGCGGGCATCGGTGTCCGCTACGACGACATCTCAATTCGGGTCGCGGGCCAGTGGCAGCACCTGTTCGAGCGTACCGAGGTCAAGAACGCGAGTCTGCTGGCAGACACGGACACAAACGTCGGCTTCCCCGAGATCACCCACGGCGGCGAGGTGTTCTTCTGGGGCATCGAGCTTGGCCTGGAGCTGGAGGCGGATCGATGAGGCTGTTCTGGCTCAGTGTCGTCGCCGCCCTGCTTTGGTGCAGTTCCGTCGCGGCCAACCCGCTGGACGAGTTTGGGTTCGGGGCGCGCTCCATCTCACTGGGCGGGGCGGCCACGGCGGCCGCGGACGATTTTTCCGCCAACTACTACAACCCCGCCGCCGTGGCAGAAGGAGACTGGTTGCGGTTGGAGTTGGGGTACGTCAGTTCGCGGCCGTCGCTGGAGATCAACGGTCAGGACCAGGCCGTCGATGTCTCGGAAGGGTTCCAGGGAGGGCTGGTTGTGCCGGGCGATGTGCTCAGCCGCCGCGTCGGCGCATCGGTGGGCATCCATCTGCCGGACGCCCGCGTCACGCGGCTGCGCGCGTTGCCGGAGCGGCAGCCCCGGTGGGTCGTCTACGACAACCGGCCGCAGCGGCTGGTCATCGCCGCCAGTCTCGCCATCGAGCTGTTTGAGGACCTGTATGTCGGCGGCGGGCTGACGTTCCTGGCCAATACCAAGGGGCAGGTGGACATCCGCGGGGATGTGGGCGCGCTGGATGTGGACAAGACCGTGCTGATCAGCAGCGTGGATGTGGACCTGCCGGCCATCCGTTACCCGAGCGCCGGCGTGCTCTGGACACCTGGGAACTGGCGATTTGGTTTTGCCTTCCGCGGTGAGTTCAACCTGGCGATCGACCTGGGTTTGCGCGTGACGGCCGACATCGCGGAGACGCCCCATGAGGACGAGGCCACCTTCGCGATCCGGTCGCGCAGCGTGAACCTCTTCTCCCCGCGGCAGTACTCCCTCGGGACGGCCTATGACGGTCCGGGCTGGCTCGTGAGCTTTGATCTTCAATACCTCGAGTGGAGCCGGTTCCCGTCACCCACGGCGCGGGTGGACATTGAGCTCGACGTGCCTGGCTTGAACCTGACGGTTCCGCCTGTCGCTGTACCTCGCAAGCCTCGGTTCAAGGACATTGTGGTCATGCGGTTTGGCGCTGAGTACAGGGTGTATGACGGGCGGTACGTGTCGCTGGACGTGCGCGGCGGGTACTTCTTTGAGCCGTCACCGGCGCCGGATCAGCCCAGCGTGACGAACTTTGTGGATGCCGACAAGCACGGGATTGCTGGTGGATTTGGTGTGGAGATTCACGACGCCACGGCGGTTCTGCCGGGGCCACTTGTGCTCGACTTTGCCATGCAGGGGATCGTGCTCGACGAACGGCAGTACCTGAAGTCGGACCCGGCGGATCCGGTGGGCGACTACGCGGCCACAGGCCATGTGTTGGGAGGGGCGGCGACGTGCAAGTTCCTCTTTTGACCTCGAGAAGATGGCTCGCCCTGGGCTGCCTCTGTGCCGTTGGCTGCGGGGCTGCAGGCGGGACCGACGGCGGTGGCGCGGGTCTTCCGGACCGAGGCATTGTGCCGTACGAGAAGCTCGCGCCTGTGCCTGACGAAGACGTTGACTTCCTGGTGCCGGCCGGAGGCAACCCGGCGGCTCTGGTGGTGGATGGGGCCGTGGAGCTGCTCTACGACGACCCGGAGGGCATCTGGCATGCCTCGGTTCAAGCCGACGGCGCCGTGGTGGACGCTCGCCTGGTGCGGGCTGGGGCGTCCGGCGCCGCCGTCGCGCGGTGGGGAGATGGGTTTGCCATCGCGTGGGTGGAGGCAGACGCCGTAGTGGTAGCCCGCGGGACCGCCGTGGACGATCTCGATGCGGAGCCGCTCGCCACGCTGCCGGGCGCGTCTTCACCATCTGTCGTTGTGCAGGGCGAGGCGCTGCTGATCTACGTCACGCGGGACCTCGCCGTGGACGTGCACTCGCTCACGGCGGACGGCGCCGTCAGCGCCGCGGTGCGGGTCCTGGACAGTGACGCCGACTGCATCGACGAGGCGGAGGACCCGTGTTGGGACCGCATGGGCGTCGACGACGCCGAGGTCCGAGTGGCGCGTACGGCCCTGGGCCGGACGGTCTTCCGGATGATGTACACGGGTGTCGGAACAAGCTTCAACCGTGGCGTCGGCTTCGCCGCGAGCTTCGATGGGGTCGCCTTCAACCGCTATCCGTTCAACCCCATCTTCTCGGAGTCGGGACGCGAGTCGCAGCCTTCCAACGTGAAGCTGGGCAATACGTACTGGCTGTTCTTCCGGGACCGGGTCGGCAACGCCGAAGGACTGGGCTACGCCACCATCGAGGTCGACAGCCCCTCCGACCAGTTCTAGCTTGTCGGCCCAGGGACTGCTGCATACAGGCTTCGAGCGGCTTAGAGCTGCTCGACTGACTTGATGAGCTCCGGCACGAAGTTGGTGCGCGGGGTCACCAAGCTCCCGGCCTTGGGCCCGCGCTCGCCGGTGACCAGCTCATCGCTGGGCTTCTTTATCTTTCCGGTCACGACATCGTCTTCATAGTCGTACTCCGTGACCGACTTGCTGGGCTCGTCCTGCGCGAACGCGGGCGATGCAGTGAAGGCGATGAGGGCGAGTGCTGCGAAGAAGCGCTTCATGGCTGACTCCAGTAGGTTGCGGAGTCAGGAAACGGCGCAGCTCTGTTTTCGATCGAATTTCGCTGAGTTAGAGGTCTGAGTCGGCCTTTCGGACGAAGGTCACCAAGATGGGCAGGTGGTCCGAGCGTCCGGCGTTCAGCACGCGGGCGTCGATGGCGTCGATGCCCTTGAACATCACGTGGTCGAGAGTGCTGGTCACTTCTCCCACGCTCGTGTTCCACCGCCAGGTGGGCACGCCTTCGCCCTGGAACATGGGAACGGCGAGCGCAAAGCCGCGATCGCGCATCTGGTTGATCGCGTCGCCTTCGCCTTCGTTGAAGTCTCCGACCACGATGGTCGGGAGGGCTTCGTCCAGACGGGCGGCGTAGCCCTGCATCTCCTTGCGCCGAACGGAGCCGGTGCTGAAGTAGCCGCTGACGACGCTGCCGGACTCAGACACTGGCGGGTGCAGGTGGACCGACATGCATTGAACCCTCCCGATGGGCGTCTCTGCGACGAGGTTCATGGCGGGGAACCAGCCGTCGGTGGCGGGGTAGATCTCGTGTTCCAGCGGGTACCGGGACAAGACGGCGAGCCCGCCGGCGCCTCCATCGTGGTGAAATGCGATGTGAGGGTATTGCTCGGAGAATGCCTCGCGGAGGTTCTCCTCCCAGGCTGGAGTCGTCTCCTGGAGCAGGATGATGTCGGCGTCGCCCGCTCCCACCGCAGCGATGGTGAGGGGGTCGTGCGCGCGTCCGTAGTTGACGTTGAACGTCATGACCGTGAGGTGCGGTTCGTCCGGGAGGGGCGCGCGCGCGGTATGCGTTGGCCCCGTTGCGCACGCCGTCAACAGCGCGATCGCGATGGCGATGAGGGGTACTTTTGCGAGGCCGATCGCGGCGAGGGCGTCTTGAAGGCGACGGGTCGTCGACGCCGGCAACGTGGTGTTCAAAGTGTCGTGTCTCCGCGCAGCGACGCCGCGATGGTGTCCTGCAGTGCATGATCCACTCGCGCGTCCGCGTGCGCCGAGCCGATTACCCACAGACCGCAATGCGGGTCGGCAGGTTCGGTGTCCGCGACGACAAGCTGCTCACGCTCGGAATCGGTCAACATGAAATCCAACAGGCCCCCGACCCCGAAACCGCCGAGAATCAGCGCTTTGACGCTGGCCAGGCTTCCTGCCACGGCGTAGGCGAGGGCGTCCTGGGAGATCAAAGTCGGCTGACCCGGCAGAGATTCCAGCTCCACCACAGGAAACTGTGCAAAGTCCTCCTCGGTACGCGCCGACGCGAACGCGGGAAAGAGATCGCGGCGACCATAGTAGCGGTACACATATGGCCCAACGGGCAGTGCCCGGGCTCCGAGCGTGGGCTCACCGGACGACGCGACGATGATCATGTCGAGCTCACCCTGGGCGAGATCGTCCACGAGCCGCGAGGACCGGCCGGTCCTGAGTTTGATGTGGAGGTCGGGGAACGCTGCGCGTACGGGCGCCATGATGTTGGGCAGCAGGAAGGTGGTGACGCTGTCCACGGTGCCGAGGCGGAGGTCGAAGTAGCTTCGGGCGACGGTCGCCTCCACAGCGGCCCGGGTGGCCTCCGCCTCGGCCAGCAGGGAGCGCGCACGGGGCGCCAGCGCCCTGCCGGCCGCTGTCAGGACCAGGCCTCGGCCGCGGCGTTCAAAGAGCGCGGCGCCCAACTCCTCCTCGAGGAGTTTGAGATTTCGGCTCACCGCGGGCTGTGTGAGCGCCACAGCGCGGCTCGCGGCTGAGACCGTGCCGGTCTCGACGACTTTGAGGAACAGGGACAAGCGGTAGAGGTCCATACGATTTTGTTATGGGTTTGGATAACTATTTATCATTGGATCTTATGGCCACTCCGTTCTACCTCTGTACTGGGTCGAGGCACAGAGGAGAGCGGACATGACATATCGATGGGTTCTAGGTCTTGGTTGTCTGGTGATGTTGGGGTGCAACGGCGGGGAGTACGCGGAGTCCGCCGCGCAGGACGCAGAGGGAGCGGCGGGCACGCGGGCGGCGGTGGCCACGGCGCCGGGGGAGGTTGCGGGGACAGGCAGTATTGCCGAGGTGGCGAAACCTGCGGGACTCATCGCGCATGAGTGGGGCACGTTCACGTCGGTCGTGGGTTCCGACGGGGTGCTGCTCGAAGGGCTCCACCACGAGGAGGAGGCGCTGCCGGCGTTTGTGTACGGGCGGGCTCCCATCTCCAACAACCAGACCAAGCGGATTGAGGCGCTGCCCGAGGGTGTGACGCAGAAGATGGAGACGCCGGTCATCTACTTCTATACGCCGGAGCCGGTGGATGTGTCGGTCCGGGTCGATTTTCCGGACGGCGTTCTGTCGGAGTGGTATCCGGCCGCGGCCAGTTTTGCGCCCGCCATTGGCGCGCTGGATCGGATCGGCCAGGGGACGATGCAGTGGGACGTGCGTCTGGCGCATGAGCCTGCGGACCTTGTCGAGGTCCACCCCGAAGACATCTGGGCCCCTTCGCGGGAGGTGCCCGGTGCAGCGACGGTGACCGCCGGTGACGAGCACGAGCGCTTCATCTTCTACCGGGGGCTCGCGCGCTTTGAGACGCCGCTTCAGGTGACGGCGGACGCGCAGGGGCTGGTGCACATCCACAACAGCTCAGCGCAGCGCATTCCGGCCGCGTTCCTGCTGCACGTGCACGAGGGCGGCGGTTCGATCACCAAGCTCGGCGCCGTGGGACCTGGCACGACCGTGAGCGCGAGTCCGTCCCCCAAAGAGTCCCCGGGGGACTACGAGAACATCGCGGCGGCGGCCATCGCGGAGGAGCTGGAGGCCAGCGGGCTGTACCGGGACGAGGCGCTGAGCATGGTGAACACCTGGCGGCGCAGCTACTTCGGCAACCATGGTCTGCGGGTACTGTACATCCTGCCGGCTGAGTGGACCGACAAGCTGTTGCCGCTGCACATCGAGCCTGCGCCTGTCGAGGTGGTCCGCACCCTCGTCGGGCGGGTCGAGGTGCTCACGCCCGCAGAGGAGGGGGCCTTCGTGGCGGAGCTCGAGGGGTCGCGGGGGCAGGAGTTTCCCGTGGAGGGCCTCGGCCGCTTTGCCGAGCCGAAGTTGCGCCGCGCACTCCAGCTGGTGCGACCTGAGGCTCGGGAGCTTGTCGAGTCGCTGCTCGCCGCGCAAGCTGCCCAGATGCCGTAGGCCCCGGTCGTCAGCGGTCTGGCGCTTGTGCGTCGGCTCCCTCCGACCCGAGCCGCACGATCCTTGCGCCGCCGCCTTTGAGCAGGCGGACCCAGACGCGCGTGGGGGCTCCGTTCTTTTCGGGCCGCGCGTCGGGAATCCACACCCAGCGGCTGATGCCGAA
>CALBXO010000721.1 GCA_937890335.1 uncultured Pseudomonadota bacterium
TAGGCGCCGCGGGGCGCAACGTCCAGGGCGGTGGCGCCGCGCACGCGGGCACCGTGTCGCCGATGGAGCATCCACACGGAACCTTTGGCATCCCGCTCCACCACGGCGACAACGGGGCGGGGCGGCGCTTCTCCGTCTGCCCAGGCCCCGCCGTGGACCACATACCCGAGCGTCGCGCCGGCCCCTCCCACCAGGAGGGCAGAGCCACCGGCGAGCTTGATCGTGCCGATCGAGGTGGGCGCGGACACCGGGTTTGGCTTGGGCCGAACCGGACGCTGGGTGTTGGTACAGGCGCCGAGGGCGACGCAGAGGACGGGGAGCAGCAGGCGATTCATGCGGCCATCATCGATGGATGGACGACACCACACAAGGGCAAAGAGGCCAGCGGAGGTGAGCGGGGCCGCCGGTCACTCGCGGCGCCACACATAGCCGTGCTTGTGTGCAGCGGCCATTGCTGAGGGTCCAGGGCGTTCGATATGGCCAAATTTGAGCGGGTTGGCCCAGGAACCCCGATGTGTAAACGAGATGGGGAGATCGCCAATCGGCGTATCAAACGTCAGGGCTCCCAGCAATTCGTAGGCAATGTCGCGCCCGTCCAACAGCTTGGCGGCGCTGGAGAGCGCGCGGTCGTACGGGATGGAGATCGGGACGGAGATACGCGCGGAGCCCTGCGCCGGGATGTTCTCACCGACCGCCGCCTGGCCAACGGCGAATTGGTCTCCGTACAGATCGAGCTCCCAGTCGACGGCCTTCACGGGCAGCTCGAATGTGTTCGGGTTCTGGATCGATACGTCGAGCGCGACGTTGACCCGCGAGAATGTGAGGCCTCTGAGCTTCACATCGTTCAGGTCGACCGTTGGACGCTGCACTGCGCAGGCTCCGAGGCCAAGCGTCAGAAATATCACCAACAGCAAGCGCGGACTTTGCATGAATTGCTCCGTCTGTGATTCACTGGCCTTACGTAGCATGAACAAGCGGGAACGCAACCGACTTCGCAACCGGCGCCGAATGGCTCGGATTGCACTAGAGCTGTTTTTGGAGAACGGCTTTGATGGAACGACGATCGACGAGATCGCCGAGCGTGCCGGTGTGTCTTCGCGGACCTTCTTCCGCTACTTCCCCACCAAAGAGGTCGCCTTTTTCGCGAACCAGGAGGAGCGCCTGGGGCGGTTTCAGGAGGCGTTGGCGGCCGCGCAGGAAGACGAGTCGGCCTATGAGCGTGTGCGTCGCGTGTGTCTTGCCGAGGCGGCGCGGTACATGGAAGAGCGCGACGTGGAGACCCGTCAATACGAGATCGTCATGGCGTCCAACCACTTATTGGCGTACGACCTCCAGCTCGACCAGGCCTGGGAGCAGGCCATCTACGACACACTCGTAGCAGGGGGCCACGCAGAGCGCGTGGCCCTTGTTGTTGCGGGCGCGATAATCGGGATGATCCGCGCCGAGCTGCGCACGTGGTTCCGGTCGGGTAGCGACTACGACATCGTCGCCCGAGGCGCGGAAGGTTTTGAGATTCTCGAGGCTGAGATCGGTTAGTACTGCCGACCAGGCGCGGCTTTGGGGCGGTATTGCCAAGGGCGCCCCGGGCCAGAGGGCCCGTCACCGGGTTTCTCGTTTGGCTCGAGCGCCGCTCAACACGAGCGAGAAACCCGGTCAGTCGTCGTCGGTGCGCAGCACGGCGATGAACGCTTCCTGCGGGATCGAGACCTCGCCAAACTGCCGCATCTTGGCCTTTCCCCTCTTCTGCTTCTCGAGCAGCTTGCGCTTGCGGCTGATGTCACCGCCGTAGCATTTGGCGGTCACGTTCTTGCGCAGGGCGTTGATGTTGGACCGGGCGATGACCTTGCCGCCGATGGCGCCCTGGATGGGGATCTTGAACTGGTGGCGCGGGATGGACTTGGCCAGCTGCTCGCAATAGTGCAGTGCCCGTGTCCGCGACTTCTCCCTGTGGACCAGGTAGGCCAGCGCATCTACGGTCTCGCTGTGGACCAGGATGTCGACCTTGACGATGTCCGACAGCCGGTAGTCCAGGTCCTCGTAGTCAAACGATCCATAGCCGCGCGTCACCGTCTTGAGCTTGTCGTAGAACTCAAAGAGCACCTCGCCCAGCGGCATCTCCGCGATGACTTCGAGGCGACCGGCGGCGAGAAAATTGGTCCCGATGGTCGCGGCGCGGTGCTCGCGACACAGCTCCATGGCGGGCCCGACGAACTCCTCGGGCACAAGGATACTCGCGCGGATGTACGGCTCCTCCACCTTGTCGATGCGGATGGGGTCGGGCCAGTAGTAGGGGTTGTCGACCTCCGCTACCGAGCCGTCTGTGAGCAGGACGCGGTACAGCACGGTCGGTGCGGTCAGGATGAGGTTCATCCCGAACTCGCGCGACAGGCGCTCCTGGATCACGTCGAGGTGCAACAGCCCGAGAAAGCCGCAGCGGAATCCAAAGCCGAGCGCCGCGGACGCCGACTTCTCGTACACGAGCGCGGCGTCGTTGAGGGCGAGCTTTTCCAGCGCTTTGGAGAGGTCCTGGTAGTCGTCCGTGGACATCGGGTACATCGACGAGAACACGACCGGCATGGCCGGTTTATACCCGGTGATTGCTTCCGCCGTCGGGTTGCTGGCGGTGGTGACCGTGTCCCCGACGTCAATCTCGCGGATGGCTTTGATGCCCGCGATGACGTAGCCGACCTCACCTGCCTTGAGCTCTTTGAGTGGGAAGCGCTCCAGCTGGTTGAGCCCAAGCTCCTCGATGGAAAACTCCTTTCCACTGTGCATGAAGCGCAGTACGTCGCCCTTCTTGAGCGTACCGTCTTTCATGCGCACGACCATGACGACGCCGCGGTACCGGTCGTAGTAGGCGTCGAACAACAGCGCTTTGACCGGCGCGCTCGGGTCGCCCGTCGGCGGGGGCAAGTGAGCCACGACGCCCTCGAGCACGGCGTCAATGTTGATGCCGTTCTTCGCGGAGATGGGGATCGCCATGAACGGGTCGAGCCCAAGATCTGCGTCGATCTCCTCTTGCGCCCGCTCGATGTCGGCTGCGGGAAGGTCGATCTTGTTGATGACCGGAAGCAGCTCCAGCTCGTACTCGAGCGCCAGGTAGAGATTCGCGACCGTCTGCGCTTCCACTCCTTGCGACGCGTCTACGAGAATGAGCGCTCCCTCGCAGGCCATCAGCGATCGACGCACCTCGTGACTGAAGTCCACGTGTCCGGGCGTGTCGATGAGGTTGAGCTGGTAGGTGTGGCCGTCCGTCGCCTCGTAGGTCAACGTCATCGTGCGGCTCTTGATGGTGATGCCGCGCTCGCGCTCGATGTCCATGGTGTCGAGCACCTGGTCGGACATCTTGCGATCCTCGATGCCCCCGCATGCCTCGATCAGGCGATCGGCCAGCGTGGACTTGCCGTGGTCGATGTGGGCGATGATGCAGAAGTTTCTAATCCGGTCCATGCCGGCTGCGTACCACGGTCCGGATCGGAAGTCGAAGGGTATCGGAGGCGGCGGGCCGGTGTTCTTTCTCCGCCGGCATCCGACTGCTACTCTGCGGGCATGTTTCGCATGGTCCCAGCCATCCTGCTCGTCGGTCTGATCGGCGGATGCATCGATCGCGCACCCTTGGAGTCCCGGCAGTGCGGGGAGTGCCCGCCGGGGGTCGCGTGTGTGAACGGGTTCTGTGCGCTGACCCCTGACGCCGGCGGCGACGTACCCGACACCGACGAGGAACCCGACGACGTGCCGGCGGACTCCGAGGACGTGGGTCCGGACCTCGTTGACGTGTCCCCAGACCTGGCCGACATGGCCGACACGGCCGATTTGGGGCCGACCTGCATCCCCACGGGAGAAGAGGTCTGCGATGGGGTTGATAACGACTGTGACGGGGTCCGTGACAATCTTCCAGGGCTTGGGTCCGCCTGCATCGTAGGCGATGGGGCCTGCCGACGGGAGGGGGTGTTCCTGTGTGATCTGGAACGCAGCGCAGCCGTGTGCAGCGTGGAACCCGCGCCCCCGTCGCTGGAACTCTGCAACGGACTCGACGACGACTGCGATGGCGACACCGACGAGCTGGACGATGTGCCCGGGCAGGGCTGCGACGCCCTGGCTGGCGCGTCGGCACAATGTGAGGCGGGCTTCTGTGTGTACAGCTGTGAGGCCGATTACGTAGACGCAAACCTGGACCTCGGGCAGGTGGAGTCGGATGGGTGCGAGTGCCAGGCGATGGCCCGTGCCGACGCGTGCGACGGTCTGGACAACGACTGCGACGGTGTCGTGGATCCCGATTGTTGCGACGAGGATCGGGACTGGTCGGTGGTCTGGTCCGAGATCGGCGACGCCACAGGGCTCGTCATGGCCAGCGACCCAAATGTCGGCGCGGTGGTGGCGTGGGCGGTGGAAGACGCCTTCCGCTATGTGGTCTTTGACCCACTGATGCGACCGATGGGTCCTGTGGTGACCCTGGACCAGAAGGCCACGATGTTGCGCGTGGCTGCGTCGTCGACCGGATTTGCGGTGGGCTGGTGGGATGTGCGGACCACGGCGATGTTGGTCCGGTTGCTCGACGCGGACGGCGTGCCGCTGGACACAACGGTTCTTCACCCGGACCTGGTTGGGGTCGCCCCGCAGGATGTGGGCATTGCGTACGTTGCGCGGGAGGACGAGCCCCCACGACTTGCGATGGCGTGGGCGCTTGCAGACTGCGAAGGCGTTTGCCTTCGCAGCGCGATGCGTGGCGAGGCCTCGATGAGCCACAGTTTTGTGGAGACGGTGAGTCAGATCTCGGTGTCGAGCCGGGGGCACCAGTTCCTGCTGCTGGCGTACACCGACCGTGACCAGGGAGGTCGCTTGCACGCCCGCGTGTTTGAACCGGGGGTCAACCAGCTGGGGGACGGAGACAACCTGGTGGGCAGTGATGGTGAGCAGGTCCAGTTCTTCGGGGTTCCCACTCCGGACGGTTGGGTGGTTGCGTTTGCCGACCAACTCTCGTTCTCCCCGCTGGAGCTCTTCCGGCTCGATGTGCGAGGACGGTCGCAGCGCAGCCGCGACTTTGCTGAGTTCAGCGCGAACTCCCGGATTGCCCTCGTAGCCCCGGCGGACCACGACCGTCTGGGTTTGCTGCACGGGCGGCGGCTTCTGATGCCGCGTCTGCGCTACCTGAGCGTGAATCGCTCGACCCTCGGCGTGGGCGAGGTAAACGACGAGATCGGCAGCGCGGACGTCCACGATCTGGCGGCGGCTGCGCTGTCGCTCGGAGTCCTGGTGGGGACCATCAACGACGCGCAGACCGAGGTCCGCTTCACCTTCCTGGATCACACCGGCGAGCGGACCTGTCCGTGAGCTTTCGGTACCAGGCCCGCTACTGCGAGGAGAACGTCTGGCACCTTTGCCAGGAACCCATGTTTGCCAACCGCGATCCTCACGCTGTGATTGTGTCGAATGCCCAGCGCGGCGTTCCCGTCTGGCACCAGCGGGCGGGCGTGGAGGGCGAGCCCGTCGTGTGGGACTACCACGTGGTTCTTCTTGCGCGGGCATTGGCGGCGTGGGAGGTCTGGGATCTCGACACGACTCTGGGGTTGCCCGTGGCGGCGGCGGAGTACGCGGACCGTGCGTTGGCGGCGGGCAAGCTGGCGCAGCCGTGGGTGCAGTGGTGTCGGGTAGTGGCAGCGGAGAGGTTCGTGGCCACATTCACATCGGACCGATCGCATATGCGGACACCCGAGGGGGAATGGCTGGCGCCTCCACCTCCGTGGGACCCGATAGGGAACGGAGTCTCCAATCTCTGGGACTTCGTGGACATGAACAGCCAGGTCGCGGGCACGGTGCTGAGCGCGACGGAATTCCGGAACCGCTATGCGTAGAATCATACCCACCCTCCTGGGCCTGTCGTTGCTGGCCTCTGCCGCGCCCGTGTCCGCCAACGGCAGCGGGACGCTCGGCGAGTTTTTCAACATGGAGCTCGCCGGTGGCGGCGTGGGGGTTTTCGCTGCGGGCACCGCGGGGCGCACGGAGCGCTCGGGACCCGTCATCTCCGCCGACATGGAGGTCACGGTGCCGGAGGGGGCTACAGTGGAGGCTGCCTGGCTCTACCTCCACACCCACGGTCAGCACGACGCGCTGAGCTTTGTCCTCGGGCTGGACGGGTCCGACGTGGAGCTCGACTTTGTTGGGGGCGGCTCCCACACCTGCTGGGGCGAGGCGAACCGGAACCGCGTGTGGCGCGCGGATGTCACGGCCTCTGTGACGGGCGACGGCACATACACGGTGACGGGGGTCCCCAGCTCGGTGGACGCGCGCTTTGACAGCCAAGGCGTGGCTTTGGTGGTGGTCTACGGCGACGAATCGTCCGAGGTGTCCACGCAGATCGCGCTGCGGGATGGGATGATCGCCGCGGGCACCTTCGCCGATTTCGGGGTCGATTTCCCCAATCTGGACGTGCCCGATCACCGCGACTCCGTGGAGTTGGCGTTGGTGGTTGGCGACGGGCAGAACCTGGGCAACCGTCTGTTCGTCGGGTCCACGTTGGTCGCGGAGGACGTGATCACCGGAGAAGACGGACCGCTGATCGACGCGCTCCTCCTGGATGTGTCGGACGCTGTGCCAGGGGGAACCTCCAGCGCGCGCGCCCGGGTGATGACCTCGGAAGACTGTGTTGCGTGGACGTTCGCGGGGATGGTGGTGCGCACTTCGCCGTTCCTCGATGCGGACGACGACGACATCGCCGACGACGAGGACAATTGCCCGCTGGTCGCGAACCCAGACCAGACGGACACCGATGGCGACGGCGACGGCGACCTCTGCGACGACGACGCCGACGGCGACGGCGTGGACAACGCCACGGAGATTGACGCGGGGACGGACCCCCTTGATACCGACAGCGACGATGACGGTGTCGAGGATGGGGAAGACGGCTACGAGGACAGCGACGGCGACGGAGACATCGACGCCCTGGACCCGGACTCGGACAACGACGGAATCCTCGACGGAACAGAGGTCGGTGTGACCGAAGACACCCGGCCCGCCGACACGGACACGGAGGCTGGGAACTTCGTCGCCGACGCGGACCCGGATACCACCACCGACCCGCGCGATCCCGACACGGACGACGGCGGGGTCACCGATGGCGAAGAGGACGCCAACCAGAACGGTCGCGTGGACGACGAGGAGACCGACCCCAATGTGCAGGGGGATGACCACGGTCCCGATGATCCGGTCATCGACGATCCGATCGACGACCCAGCGAACAACGGTGACCCGAGCAACAACGGCGAGCCCGGCAACAACGGCAATATGGGGACTGTGAACAACGGCGACGGTCCAGGTGGTCCCGACGACGACGCGCGCGCTCCCCGCGTCACCGTTCGCGGCAGCACGTTCTGCGGTGTGGGCGCGGCAGCCCAGCGACCGTCGCTGTGGAAAGCCGTCCTGTCGTTTGGCTACCGAAAGCGGTGAAGCGTTACTCCACTTTCAGCTGTAGCCGATCCGACGATCTCGTCGTCGACGGTTTCCGCTCGGTGGCACGTACGTTGCTCTAGTCAGGGCTGCGGCTGGGACCTGGGACCTGCCGCCTGACCGGAGCACCCAATGTTTGCACAGACTCTTCGCCTCCGCCTCGCTGTTGTCGGACTCGCCATTGTGGCGCTGACCGCCTGTGAGATCGGCGCCCTCGGCAAGACGGGCAAATTCAACTTCCGCGACAGAACCCCCACCCCCACCTCGAGCCGCTCGGAGCTTCGGCCCCTGGCGTTGGGCGCGCGAATGCGCCTGCAGATCTCCGGCGCCGACCGCGTCGTCGAGGTCAAATCAAGCGACAATGACATTCTCGAGATCCTGGACTTCGGCGACGACTTCGTCGAGGTCCGCGGCGGTCGGCCGGGCATCGCCACCGTCGAAGTCCGGGACCTGGAAGACAACGAGGATGCCATCGACGTCGAGGTCGCCGAGATCCACAGTGGGGCGGTCAAACTGCTGCCCTGGGATCCGGCCGTGTCGCTGCCCGAAGACCTGTGGGCCGAGGGCGCGGCGCTGCTTCCGGGGGCGCCGGTTCGGGTCTTTGTCGAACTTCGCGACGCCAACGGCGGGCTCCTGACGGGAGCCGGCGCCGCCCAATGGCAGATCACCCGCGGGAACCCCGCCATGGTTCACTCGGAGCAGGGCGATTTTGCGACCCTCCGGGCGATGACGGATGTGACCGGCGCGGTGGACGTGCGGTACGGGGAGTGGGCGTCGGTCCGCCTTGAGGTCGTGCAGCCGGAGGCCGTCGCGCAGGTCGGGCTGTACAGCCAGAGCCAGGACGTGGGCGCGAACGCCGGCGAGTCGCTGGCCCTGGACGTGAGTCGGAGCCACCTGATGCACGTGACAGCGTTCACTGCGGACGGCCGCTACATCATTGGCGCGGGCACGGACCCGGTAGACCCCGACGCGGACGCTGCCGCTCCATTCACGGTCACTCTGGACGCTGCCGCGGCGGGTGAGGAAGACTCGGAGGACCTGGCGCGCATCCTGAGCAACGGGCGCGCCTTCTACCTCAACGCGCACAGCGTCGGGCAAGACGCGCTGACCGTGGCATGGCAGGGACAACAATACGACTTTGAAATCGTGGTCCGCTGACGGGGCCGCGCGGGGCTACTCTTCGGGAGTCATGGGGCCGAGGCCGCCGTATTGCTTCAGCTCGGCGGCGGTGACGCCGCGCCCCGTGGCGATGGTTCGCAACAGGGCCGCGCCCTCGGTCTCGGTCCGCGCAAACCCGTTGTCTCGATCCACATGAAACAGTCCAAAGCGCGGGTGGAAACCCTCGTGCCACTCGAAGTTGTCCATCAGGCTCCAGTGGTAGTAGCCGCGAATGTCCGCGCCGTCCTTCTGGGCGCGGGCGATCATCTCCAGCGAGCGCACGGTCTGTTCGGCGCGGCGCGCGCCCACCTCGGTGGCGATGCCTGACTCGGTCACCATCAGCGGGAGGTCTGGGTAGGTCGTGCTGAGGTCCATCAGGATCTCGTAGAGGCCCGGCTCCCAGAACTCGTACCCCATCGCCGGCACCCACTTGGTCTCGTCCTCCACGGGCAGGCACGCCCCAAAGTCGAACCCGCCAAAGCAGACGTTCACGTTGACCACAGGGATGACCTGGCCGTCGGTGACGCCGGCGCGGAAGTAGTACTGCGCGCCGAGCCAGTCCAGCCGGTCCTTCCAATCCTCGCGGGGCTCGTCGATGGTGCCGTCCAGATCCGAGTCGAACCCGCCGTCCGTGAACGCCTTGGGGACCAGGTGGTGGTAGACGTAGGTGACGCGCTGCGCGGCGGCGAGATCCGCGGGGTCCTCGCTGGGCGCGTTGTCCCGCGCCGGGGCCCATTTGACCACGGAGAGGCTGAGGCCAACGCTGGCTGCTACTCCGTCACCGTCGGCGTCGATTGTGTCAAACTCCTTGATTGCGTCGTACATGACCGCGTGGGCCCACAGGTAGTTGCGGACCACGGGGATGAACTTGCGCTCAAAGTCGAACAGGGACAGCTGGCCCGGTGGAAAGAAGCCCACGCCGTAGGACGCGAGCAGGTAGTTGACCGGCTCGTTCAGGGTGCACCACTCGTCTACGCGGTCGCCGTAGCGCTCGGCGAGCAGCTTGGCGTGTTGGCGCAGCTCCTCGACGACCAGGGGGCCTCCCTCTGCGTGCCCAAACCCGCACAGGTTCGTGTCCGTCGGTCCGTTCTCGCAGTCCTTGTCCGCCACGAAATCGTTGACCCACAGGGGGTTGGAGAAGTGGTGCACGGTGACCATGGGCCGGATGCCGTCTGCGACGAGCTTGTCGAGCACCTCGTCGTAGTGGGCCAGCGCGGGCTCGGAGACCTGGTCTCGCTGCGGCTCGATGCGCGCCCACTCCATGCTGAACCGGTAGGCGTCGAGCTCCAGGCTCTTGACCAGGCCCGCGTCGTCCACGGCCCGGCTGTAGCCTTTGACGGCGTCACCCACAAAGTCGGTTCCCGCGCCGCGACCGCCCTGATCCACGGGCAGCGTCCAGTGGTACCAGTCCACGTCGGGGTTCTCGTCCTCCAGCTGGGTCGCGGCGGTGGCCACCCCAAACCGGAAAGAACCCTCTCCGCCCGAGCCAAGACTGCCGGGGTCGCCGAACTGAAGCCCGGCGGTCTCTTCCTCGGCAGGCTCCGAGCAGGACGAAATCAGGAGGAGGGGCAGTAGCAGGTGGTGGAACTTCATGGTACTCCGGCAGCGTGACGCGCCGGCGCCCGCTGCGCCGCCGTGTCGCGGCGAACACGAGCCGAGGCCTGCGCATGTCGTCGTTGGACCAGTACATCGACCTGCTCCTGTCACACAACCGCACGACGAATCTCATCGGGCCCCTGTCGCGGGAAGCGATCCGGAGCGACCTGATTGAAGACTCGCTCTTGCCGTCCGGCGTGGCTGCGCCCGAGGGGGCGCTCCTGGACCTGGGGTCCGGCGGCGGGCTGCCAGGAATTCCGCTCGCGATCCGGTTTCCGGACACCGCAGTCCACCTGGTCGAGCCGCGCCGCAAGCGGCACCAATTCCTGAGCATCGCGGTGCGGCAATTGGGCCTGGACAATGTGACTGTGCACGGGTGCCGGGTGGAGAGTCTGGAGGTTCCGCCGGGTGTTGGCACCGTCGCTGCCAAGGCGTTCCGCCCCTTGCCCGCGCTGCTCGAGACCTACGCGGCCCTCTTGCCCGCTGGAGGCCTCGGCTACCTGTATGTCAGCGACGACACCTGGGACCTGGACGTGATTGCGAGCGCCGGTTTCTCCGTGGTGGGGCGTCAGCAGAGCCCGCAACGGGCGACGCGCTGGGGCGCGGTGGTTCGCAAGGACACGGCGTGACTCACCGGGTTTCTCGTTTGGGTTGAGCGAGTGATCGGCGAGACAAATCGTCGTG
>CALBXO010000722.1 GCA_937890335.1 uncultured Pseudomonadota bacterium
CAACCTCACCGCCCTGACGGGTCAGGAATACCACTTCGTCACAGCCCATGTTCTTGAGGACCTGCACCGGCTGCAGATCCGGCCAGCCGCCGGCCGAGACGTGCGTGTCGTCAATCTCCAGCGCCCGCGCCAGCCCCGGCTCCGCCGGCGAGAAGCTCAGCGCCTCCCGGTAGGTGGTCTCGCCCAGGCTCAGGAACTTCTGCGTCTTCAGGTCCGTGTAGCCCATCTTGTTCTGCGCGATGGCATTGAGGTTGTCCTGCTGTCCCCAATAGCCGAACTTCACGTCGTCAAACTTGACCTCGAGCGACCACTCCTTGGCGTTCTGGTAGTCGTCGCGGGCCTGGGCGAACGTCGTCGCGGCGTCACCCTCAAGGACCGACGTGATGACGAGCGCCGGCAGGAACGCGCCGACCTCATCGTCGATGCGATTCTGGTACGCGTCGCCACCGGCGATGAACTCGGTGCGGTACGTGCCGACCATGGAGCCAAACAGTTCGCCGCAGGTGGCGCCGCCCGCGTCCAGCGAGGCGATCTGGGCGAAGGACTTGCCCTTGCCCTGCTCTGCGCACTGTCCAAAGAACGTGGTCCAGGCCGCACCGTCCGCCGGACCGTAGGCGGCGTAAAAGCTGCCGATGCGTCCGAGCTTGCCGGCCAGCGCCTCAAAGTCGATGACGCCGGGGAGAACGAAGATGCGCGGATCGTTGGCCTCAAAGCTGCCAAAGCCCGAGAGCATGTTCCACACCTCCTGAACGTGAAACTCAGGATCCGGCGAGTTGGTCAGCAGAGCGACCAGCTCCTGGTTGATCAGGTCGCGGATGTCCTCGCTGTCCAACAGCGCCAACAGCGCCTCGCGGGCCTCCAGAAACTCCCCTGACGCGATGAGCTCCTGAATACCAGCGCCCTGAATCTTGGCCGCAAACGGTGCCAGCTGCCCAAAGGCCACAGCCTCGTCCGTCGTGCCCAGCACGGCGATGTAGCCCTCCAGGGACTTGTACATCAGGGCAATGCGAACGCCGGCGACCTCGTCACTGCAGCGCGCTCCGTCGCAATCCCAGACATGCGGGTTTGCATACATGCTCTCGGTCAGGAAGGTCGTGATGGAGCCTGAGGAACCGCCCGCGATGCCGTCGAGGGTTCCGTAGTGCTCATGGAGGCGTGCCAGCGAGCCAAAATGGCCCCAGATGAGCTGCCCGTTGCCGCGAACGGCTGCGCACATCTTGACCTCATCGCGCGCGATGTCGGTCTTGCCGCCGTTGTTGGCCGCGTCCTCGGCCGGTGTTTCGTCGGTCTCACCGCCGCATCCGACGAGCAGCGAGGTGGCGAGCAGTGCAATCAGAATCGTACGCATGGTTACTCCGGGGTCAGGTGGCGCAGGCTACCGCAAACCTCGTGCCATGCGTCGGTCCGGCAGAACATCCTCCACTGCGGGGTCCACGGGCAGGGCCAGTTGGTCAGGGGAGTTTCCTGGCTAGTGGGCTGGTCAGGCGTCGGGCCCTCACTCCCAACCACACCCTTTGGCGAAGAAGTCTTCGTCCGCCGCTTTGTACTCCTCGTACCAATAGAACCATTGGTCGGAGGCCCTCAGCGCAAAATCGGCCACGTCAGCGTCGGCGGCGGCGGCGTTCATCATCCACTCGCTCTCAAGGTCGACGCGGCCGGTCGCGTTGCCCAGTCCAGGCACACGCGTCCCCAGGCGGGTGGTCGCGCCCTCACCCCAGCGGTCGTTGGGATCCTCGAACGGCAGATGTCCCGGCAGGTCCGACCACGCCTCGATCCACGTGGTCTCTCCCTGGTCGTTGAAGGTGAACTCTTCGTAAATGGGGCACGGGCCCTCTTCATACTCGAAGACGATGTAGCAACGGGCGAAGGGCTGCTCCGGGAACGCGCGGCAGTCCCGGGTTGGAACTGTGGAGGGGTCCAGCGACCGAAGGCTGTTGGCGGTCGAGTGCATGGTCTCGCGGTCGAACGCCGTCAGCAGCAGCCACGGGGGCCACTCCCAACGCGCGACCAGCTCCGAGTACTCCGGCACGCGATCCCGATCAGCCTCCACGTCCAGGGTGTCGAAGTACTTGAGCGCCTCGTCGACGTAGTACGCGTCGTCGAACTTCGGGCCCAGACAGCCGGCCGTGGCTCCGGGCGTACCCTCGTCGACGCAGCCTCGCCGCACCGTCGGCTCGTCCGGTTCATCAGGCGCGCACCCTGCCGCGACGAGGACGAGAACGACGACGAGACCCGTCCAAGTATGGGTACGTAGCGGTGGCATGCTCCCTCCACAAATCATCCGCGCCCAGAGTGCCCGTTTCCGGGCCACCTTGCCACCGCTTGACACGATGGGCCTGCCCGCGCATGCACGGACCCATGAATCTTCGGGAGACATTGGCGCGTAGGCGCGCCCAGATCGCGCGCGCAACCGGAGGGCTCGTGCTGTTGTACGCCGGCACCCCCGCCCCCCGGAACTACCCACAGAACACGTGGCCCTTCCGCGCGAGCAGCCACTTCCTGTACGTGGTCGGCGAGAGCGTGCCTGGCGGGTGGGTGGTGTTCGACGAAGACCGGGCGACCCTGTTCATGCACTACCCTGACCGGGACGATGCCCTGTGGCACGGCGCGGGCGAGTCACCCGCCGCGGTCGGGGACCGGCTTGGGGTCGAGGTGCGCCCGTTGTCGGAGGTCGAGGCGGCGGCGTTTGGCATCGACGCATGCACGGTTGCCCCTCCGCGCGGCACCGACTGCGCACGCCTGTCCGAAGTCCTCCAGCGAACCATTCGCGTGGGCCGAACGGCCGAGGGAGACGAGGCACTTCGCGACGCGATGATTGCCGCGCGACTCGTCCACGACGAGGTCGCCGTGGCGGAGATGCGCGTCGCGGCAGACGCGGCCCAGGCTGCGTTTGC
The DNA here is from genome assembly GCA_937890335.1 of uncultured Pseudomonadota bacterium. Taxonomy (GTDB): domain Bacteria; phylum Myxococcota_A; class Bradymonadia; order Bradymonadales; genus CALBXO01. Next base: position 2,895 of record CALBXO010000722.1, read on the forward strand.
CGCCGGCCGAAAACACGCGCAACCGGGGATCCGCGAAGCTGCGGTGCGCGGTCGCATGATCGCGGCACTGATCGAGCGCGGGATGTCGACGAGCTTCCACCCCATCGTCAGCGTCCAGGGCGAGGTGCTGCACAACGAGCACAGCCGCGGCACGCTGCGGGACGGGGACCTGCTCCTGGTGGATCTCGGCGCGGAGACGCCGACCGGCTGGGCGTCGGATGTGACCCGCACCTGGCCCGTCAGCGGCAGGTTCTCCCCAACCCAGCGCGACCTCTACCAATTGGTCCTGGACGCCCAGCTCGCCGCGATCGACAAAGTCGCTCCAGGGGTCCGCTACCTGGACGTGCACCTCACGGCTGCGCGGGTCATCACGCAGGGGCTCGTCGATCTGAAAATCCTCCGTGGCGACGTGGACACGCTCGTCGCCGACGGTGTGCACGCGCTCTTCTTTCCGCACGGCGTGGGCCACCTCATCGGATTGGACGTGCACGACATGGAAGACCTGGGCGACATTGCGTCGTACGCCCCCGGTCGCGAGCGGTCCACGCAGTTTGGCACTGCATTCCTGCGAATGGACCGGGATCTTGTCCCCGGCATGGCCGTCACCATCGAACCGGGCTTCTACCAGGTCCCTGCCATCCTGAATGACCCATCGCTGCGCTCGCTGGCGGACAGGGTCGACCGGAATCGCCTGGCTCGGTTTGACGATGTCCGCGGCATTCGAATCGAGGACGACATCCTCGTCACCAACGACGGGTGCGAGGTGCTGACCGCCGGAATCCCAAAATCGACCGCCGACCTGGACTGGTCGTGAGCGGCCATCTGGCGGGCATTGACTACCACCGTCGTCTGCTGGCCGACGAAGTCCGAACCAACGCGTTCCGCGAGGCGATCGCGGCGTCAGTGGGCCCCGATGATGTCGTCGTGGACATCGGCGCCGGCACCGGCATCCTGAGCCTGTTTGCCGCGCGCGCGGGCGCGCGCAAGGTATACGCGGTGGAGTCCACGGCGGTGGCCCACCTGGCCCGGCGCATCGTCGCCGACAACGGGCTCGACGGCACAATCACGGTCCTGCACGGGGACGCCCGAACCGTCACGCTTCCCGAGCCCGCCACGGTCCTGGTGTCCGAGTGCCTGGGCAATTTCCTGATGTCCGACGGCATGATTGGGACCCTCGAGTCCTGCCGCCGGCTCCTCGCACCCGGCGCCCGCATCATCCCCACCGCGGTCGATCTTCTGCTCGCGCCCGGAAGCGTCGGCCCCTTGATGGGGCAGCTGAGCGCCTGGACGGACCCGCTCTACGGCTTCCGTTTCGACGCGTGCACAGGCAGCGCGGAGAACGACATCTACCAGGCCCATGTGCCGCCCGCGTGTCTGGCCACGCCAGGAGTACGCGTCGCGCGGTGGGAGCTGACCCATCCGCTCCCCGGCGGGCCGTGGGCCGCGCAGTGGACTCTGCCCGAAGACAAATTGATCGACGGCGCAGTCGGTTGGTTCGTCGCCCATCTGGCGCCAGACCATACGCTCGACACGGGCCCTGGCGTCACGACCCACTGGGGCCAGACCCTCTTCCCGCTGCCACAGACCCAGGTGGACGCCGGGGACCGGATGCGGTTTGAGTTGGACGTGAAGCTCGGTCACGACGACCTGGCGGCCTACCACTGGTCCGGCTCGTTCTCCGCCCCGGATGGCCCCCCTTGTCTCGAGTTCGAACGCGGCCAGGACCTGCGCTTCACGCCCTGGAACGCCGTCGATCGCTCCGTCTGACCCCAACCTCCCGTCCGCGCGACCGCCAATCCTGCTTGGGCGCGCGAGTTCTCGCGGAGGATTGTAACGAGCGTTATAAACATGTAACGTCCGTTACGAACTGAAGCGAGACGACCTGTCTCGCGCGGATGAGGAGTGCTCAAGATGGATGTGGATGTCGTCGTCATCGGATCGGGCGCGGGGGGGCTGACCGCCGCCGTGGCATTGGCCCAACAGGGCAAGAAGGTCGTCGTCTGCGAACAGCACTACGTTCCGGGCGGCTTCTGTCACAGCTTCACCCTGGGCGGCTATCGCTTCAGCCCCGGCGTCCACTACATCGGCGAGCTGGGCGAGGGCGGCATGATGCGCCGGATCTACGAAGGCCTCGGTGTGTCGGCGGACCTCGTCTGGAGCGAGCTCAACCCAGATGGCTACGACCACGTCATCGTCGGGGACGAGCGCTTTGACGTGCCCCGCGGCGTGGACAACTACATCCGCCGTCTTGAGGACCGGTTCCCCGCCGAGAAGCAGGGCATCCGCGACTACTTCGAGGTGGTGCAGGGGCTCCCCAGAGAGCTCGACAAGCTGCTTGCCATCCGGTCTGCCAAGGACGCGATCAAGGCGGTGCCCAAGCTGCGTTACACGCGCCGGTGGGCGATGGCCACGGGCGGTAGCCTTATCAACAGCCACGTAAAAGACCCGTTCCTCCGGGCAATTCTGGGCGCACAGACTGGCGACAACGGCCTGCCCCCGTGCGAAGTCTCTGCGCCCATCCACGCAGCCGTCGTGAACCACTATCTCCGTGGCGCGTGGTACCCACAGGGCGGCGGCGGCAGCATCCCCCGCGCGTTCGTAAAGGCGCTCAAGGCCGCCGGTGGCGAGCTCCGTCTGAGTACCTCGGTGGACAAGATCCTGGTCGAGGACAAGCGGGCCATGGGCGTGCGCCTGACCGACGGTACGGAAATCAGGGCGGCCCACGTCCTGTCCAACGCGGACCCGGCCATGACGTACGGCAAGCTCATCGACCAGGCCGAGTTGCCGTGGCAGATGCGCCGCAAGGTCCGAAAAGTGAAGTGGTCCACAAGCTGCTTGAGCCTGTTCGCCGCCACCGACATGGATCTAGGCGCAGCCGGGCTCGACAGCGGCAACTACTGGCTGTACGCGCACGACGACCTGGACTCCATCTACAAGAGCGGAAACTCGGGAGCGGGTCTGAGCAAACCCGTGCCCGAGGGCATGTTCCTGACGGCGACCAACCTCAAAGACCCCACCAAACGCCGCAACCACGGCGGCACCGACCACTTCACCTTCGAGGCGTTCTGCTTTGTCGGGTACGACGCCTTCTCCAAGTGGGCGGACCGGGTGCACGGACTGCCTCAAGCGGCACCCGACCGGGAGGTTGCCCCGGCCGACTACCGCGCGCTCAAGGAAGACCTGGCGGGCAAGCTGCTCGCCGGGGTGGAGCGCCTTGTCACGGGAATCTCGGACCGGGTGGTGTTCTCGGAAGTCGGCACGCCGCTCAGCAATGAGTACTACTGCGCCGCCCACCGAGGCGCGCTCTACGGCATCGACAAGACGCGCACGCAGGTCGGCCCCCTGGCCTTCCAGGTCAAGAGCCCGATCAAGGGCCTGCACCTATGCGGCGCGAGCACCATCAGCCACGGCGTGGCTGGCGCCACAATGTCGGGGCTCATCGCCGCCGGCGCGATCTTGCGCTGCAGCCCCTACGACGTGCTCAACCAGGCCGGTCCGGCGACCCGCATCTACCCAGCTGACGACCTCTCCGCATGGCCAGCCAGGTACCAGCGCAGGGCCGGCAAAAAGGCCGCCTGATGACCTCTGCCGTCCGGGAGGTGCGTCGGAGCCAGATCATCGCGGCAGCTCGCACCATCGTCGCCCAGCAGGGACTCGCGGCGCTCACCTTCTCGTCGCTGGAAGCCGAGCTGGAGTTCACGCGTGGCGTGATCACGTACCATTTCAAGAACAAGGACGCGATCGTGGACGCCGTCCTCGCCTCCGCGCTCGACGAGATTGATGGCGCGACGCTCGCCGCCGTCCAGGCACGGGGCACGCCCACGGAGCGGCTGGCTGCCGCTGTGCGGGCCACCATCGCGGGCTTCATCGAGAACATCGAGGCCGGTCGAATCCTCCTGGCGTTCTGGGCGCGCATCAACACCGACCCCGCGGCCCGCGAGCGCAACGCCCGGCTGTACGCAACGTACCGAGGACGCGTGACCGTACTCCTGCGCGAGGGTGTCGACGCCGGCGAGTTTCTGGTCGACGACGAGCCTGGCACGGCGACGTTCGTCGTGGGCACCATCATCGGCGTGGTCACCCAAGAGTACTTCGATCCCGGCCATGTGGCGTGGCGGGGGGCAGCAGACCGCGCCGCCGTGCTCGTCGTGGCCAGCGTCGCAGCGTCCTAGGACACACGGGCGTCCCGCCGAAGTTGAAATTGACTTTCAAAATCAGGTGAGCTACACATCGAACCTGACAGAAATTGAAAATCATTTTCAATTGGGTGAGCGATGAAGACCGAGACACTCCTGTTTGCATTGATCCTCCTGGGCGGCTGCGGGGACGCTGCCGAAGAGCCCGTGGACGAGGGCACCGCCCCGCCCGCCACGTACGAGTTCGCGAGCCGCTTTGAAGACACAAGCTCCGTGGCCTACTCAGGTCAGACGGCGCGGCAGGTCCTGATCGACGACCTCAACACCTATATGGGCGGCCTCACCGCGGCGATCGACAACCAGAGTTTCACGCCGACGGATGAAGGCCAGGTCGTCGGCGCGCTGGACTTCTATTTTCGCTTTGACTCCGACAGCAACGGCGCGGAGTCGTTGTTACTCACAACGGAACCTGCGACGGAGCAATCCACGCACGCGGAGATCTCCACGGAGAAAAACCTGGTTGGGAAACTCGCCGGGAACGACGCCGTCACGGACCACCGGGACTGGTCCTCCGAGTTCTCAGGCTGGAGCGACACCGACATCGCCGCGCACGGCGGCAGCATCAGCACCCCGGAAGGCCTCCTCACCGCCTGGTTCGAGACCGTCGAGGCCAACGCAATCGCGCACGCCAACGGCGACATCCGGACGGTGGACGGCACGCCGCTGCCCGTCACAGTCACCGAGCAGGGTCACGACCTCCAACAGCTGATTCAGAAGCTCCTGACCGGTGCGGTCGCGTTCAGCCAGGGAACCGACGACTACCTGGACGACGACGTCGACGGCAAGGGTCTGCGCAGCCCGAACACGCGGGAAGAGGACAAGCCCTACACCGCGCTCGAGCACGCGTGGGACGAGGGATTTGGCTACTTCGGCGCTGCCAGGGACTACGCGTCCTATTCGGACGACGAGCTGGCCGGCAAGGGCGGGCGCGAAGCCTGGCAGGGGTACCACGACACCGACGGCGACGGCGCGATCGACCTGAAGTCCGAGTTCAACTTTGGCGCCTCGACCAACGCCGCCAAGCGCGACCGCGGCAGCCAGGACGAAGCGCGCACCGACTTCACCAAGGACGCCTTTGACGCATTCGTGGCCGGTCGGCACCTCATCGCCAACGCGGGGGAGGCCCTCACCGACGAGGAGTTTGCCGCGCTGCAGGGATTCCGGGACCGCATCGTGGCGGCCTGGGAGGGCGCGCTTGCGGCGACGGTGGTGCACTACATCAACGAGCTGTTGGGCGACATGGAGTTGTTTGGGACCGCTGAGTACGACTTCCTCGCCCACGCCAAGCATTGGTCCGAGCTGAAGGGATTCGCCCTGGCCTTCCAGTTCAACCCTCGCTCGCCGCTGTCCAAGGACGCGTTCGGCATGCTGCACGCCAACGTGGGGGACGCTCCTGCTCTGGCGGACGGCGGCGACGCGGAGATCGACGCGTATCGGACGCGGCTGCTCAGCGCCCGCTCACTGCTGCAGGATGCGTATGGATTTGACCCCTCAAACGTCGAAGGCTGGTAGGCGAATGCCAACGCTGTGGAAATCGATTGTGGTGGTGGGGTTGTGCGCCGCCATGTGTAGCTGCTCGGACCCGCAGACGTCGGAGCCGGCCACGGAGTCGCCGGAGGCTGCCATGCGGCGCCGGGCCATGCTCGCCGCGCTGGCGGACAACGTCTACGTGCCAACGTACGGCAGCTTCGCACAGCACACCGCGGCACTGGTCAGCGCGACCGATGGCCTCGACGAGGACGCCAGCGGCCTCGCCGCCGCACAACAGGCCTGGCGCGACGCGGCGATCGTCTGGCAGCGGGCGGAGCTGATGTCCATCGGGCCGGCTGGCGCGTCGGAGTTCAACGTCGCCGGAGCCGGCGACCGCCGCGCCGAAATCTACAGCTGGCCGCAAGTGAATCGCTGTCGGGTGGACCAGGAGCTGGTGGAGAAGTCGTACGAAGACCTGGCGACCTTGGCGGCCGAGCCCATCAACGTCAGAGGCCTGGACGCGCTGGAGTATCTGCTGTTCCGGACCGACGGTGGCAACGACTGCGCGGCCAACAGCGCCATCAACCGGGATGGAGCCTGGGCGCAGCTCGGCGACGACGAGGTCGCACGCCGGCGGCGAGCCTACGCGCACGCCGCCGCCACCCTGCTCGCCAGCGAGGCGTCGGATCTGCACAGCGCCTGGTTGAACGGCTTTCGCGACGAGCTTGCAGGAGCGGGAGACACCAGCACGATCTACCCGACGACACAGGCCGCGCTCAACGAAGTCAGCAACGCCCTGTTCTACCTGGACACCGACACCAAGGACATGAAGCTGGCCCGACCGCTGGGGCTCTCCGATTGTGACAGCGCGGCCTGCCCGGAGTCCCTCGAGTCTCCCTGGTCCCAGGCATCGGCGAGCCATGTGACGGCAAACGTCGAGGGCACGCTCCTGGTGTGGAGCGGGGCGGACGGCGACGGGTTCGACGACCTGCTTGTGGAAGCCGGCGCGGGGGAGCTGGCCGCGGACATCAGGGCCCGGCTCGAGACCGCCCGCGATGTCTGTGCCCAGGTCGGCACCCTCGAGTCTGACCTGGCCGCCGATCCGCCCACAACCGGCCCTGGACGCGCGTGCTACGACGCCATCAAGAACTACACGGACCTGTTCAAGACCCAGTTCCTGGGTGTGCTCGATCTGGAGCCCCCCGACCGCGCCGATGGGGACAATGACTGAGCGCGCCCAGATCCATCCCGCCAGCCTGGTCGCGTTCCGGGTCCTGTTTGGCCTGGTGTTGCTGGCGAGCACCGTCCGATTCTGGGCCAATGGCTGGATCGAGCGCTTCTACCTGGAGCCCACGTACCATTTCACGTACTGGGGTTTTGGCTGGGTACAACCGCTGCCCGCCTGGGGCATGTACGCCGCCTTCGCCGCGCTGGCCGGACTCGCGGTGTGCATCACAGTTGGTTTCTGCTACCGCGCAGCCGTCGCCGCGTTCCTGGTGGGGTTCACCTATGTGGAGCTCATCGACGTGGCCATGTACCTGAACCACTACTACCTCGTCAGCCTGCTCTGTCTGCTGATGCTGTTCTTGCCGCTGCACCGCACGGGCTCCGTGGACGCCTGGCTGCGCCCGTCCCTGCGCCGAGCGACGGCACCCTCCTGGGCGCTGTGGCTTCTGCGCGCGCAGGTCGGCGTGGTGTACGTTTTTGCCGGGTTGGCCAAGCTTGGCGAGGACTGGTTGCTCCACGCGCAGCCCCTGAATCTGTGGCTCTCCTCGCGCGTGGACGTGCCCGTGGTGGGGCCCTACCTGGACGCGTGGCCGGTCGCGGCGGCGATGAGCTGGGGCGGGTTCCTCTTCGACACGACCATCGTCCTGTGGCTGCTGTGGCGGCCGACGCGCCCCTACGCCTTCGCGGTGCTGCTCGGGTTCCACGTCGTCGTCGGCTGGCTGTTCCCCATCGGGATGTTCCCGGTGATCATGGTGGTCGCCGCCACGGTCTTCCTCGCCCCCGACTGGCCCCTGCGCCTTCGCGACGCCCTGCGTCGGCGTCCGTCCGCGCCCGCACATGCAGCGCCCCTGTCCATCGCCGGCTGGCCCAAGGCTGCGGTCGTGGCCCTCGTCGTGCTTCTCGCGGTTCAGGTGGCGATGCCTTTGCGGGCGCACCTCCTGTATGACGGCGACGTCCTCTGGCACGAGCAGGGAATGCGCTGGGCCTGGCGCGTCATGGTTCGTGAGAAGAACGGGGCCGTGCTCTACCGCGTGACCCTACCCGACGGTCGGGAGCAGCATGTATCGCCCACCCGGTACCTGACCCGGCACCAGGAGCGTGAGATGACCGGCCAACCGGATTTGATTCTGGCGTTGGCCCACCACATCCACGACGACTACGCCGGCCGGGGCATCACACCCGTGCAGGTGCGGGTGGATGCGCTGTCGTCGCTCAACGGCCGCGCGCCGGCGCACCTCATCGACCCAAACATTGATCTGTGCACCGTGAACGACGGCCTCGGCCCCGCCCGTTGGGTGATGCCGCGACCCCAGACCCCGCCCGCGCGGTTGGGCAGGCAAGGAGACCTATGGTCCGCCGCATTCTGACATTGGCCCTGGCCGCCTGCGTGCTCCTGCCCGTGCAGGCCGCGGCCCAGCAGGGCGATCAGCCGGCCGAGGACGAGCCCATCGAGGTCCCCGATGAGGATGAGCCCATCGAGGTCCCCGATGAGGATGCGCCCATCGAGATCCCCGACGAGGACGAGCCCATCGAGATCCCCGACGAGGACGAGCCCATCGAGGTCCCCGACGAGGACGATCCGGCCGCGGTCCCCGACGAAGACGAAGCTGGGGTTGGCGAAGAGTCGGCCGACGCCGTGGAGCCGGAGGAGCCTACTGAGGTCGACACCGTCCTGATCGAGGCCCCGCTCCAGGACATGGGCACCGTGGGCGGCTCCGCCACGCGCATCGGCGAGGAGGAGCTCGAGCGCCTGGAGCACGACGACCCGCACTCGCTGCTGTCGGGGATCACCGGACTGAACTTCCGGCAGGAGGACGCCTTTGGTCTGCGCCCGAACATTGGCCTTCGCGGCGCCAACTCTGACCGCAGCAAGAAGGTCACCCTCATGGAGGACGGCGTGCTCTTCGGGCCGGCGCCGTACTCCGCCCCAGCCGCCTACTACTTCCCGGCGATGACCCGTATGACAGGCGTGGAGGTCTTCAAGGGTCCGGGCGCCATCATCTACGGCCCCAACACCATCGGCGGGAGCATCAACTTCCTGAGCAGGCCCATCCCGGTGGACCCCTCCGGCGCTGCCGACCTCGCGTTCGGGTCCTACCTCAGCGGCAAGGGGCACGCCTGGGCCGGCGCGTCCAACGGCTGGGGCGGGTTTCTCGTGGAAGGCGTTCACCTGCAGTCCGACGGCTTCAAAGAGCTCGACGGTGGGGGCGAGACCGGCTTCCGCAAGAGCGAGTTCCTGGCCAAGGGCCGCATCAACACGGACCTGGACGCCGACACCTACCACGAGGTCGAGCTGCGTCTTGGCTACGCCAACGAGCTCTCCAAGGAGACCTACCTCGGCCTCTCGGACGCCGACTTCCAGGCCAATCCCTACCGCCGCTACATCGCCAGCGCGAAGGACGAGATGAGCTGGGACCGGACCGAGGTGCAGCTGCGCTACCGGGTGGAGTCCGGCGAGGCGTGGGACGCCACCGTAACCGCGTACCGCCACGACTTTCACCGCGGCTGGTTCAAGCTCAACGGCTTCCGGAACGGCCCCACCATCGGCGCCATCCTCGACGACCCGAGCGCGGGCACGCGCAAGCTGTACTACGACGTGCTCACCGGCGCCGAGGACAGCACGCAGGCGGAGACCCTCGGCATCGGACTCAACGACCGGACCTTCGTGTCGCAAGGCGCGCAGTCCGTGATTCACTGGCGCACCGCGGGCAAGTGGTGGTCAAACTCCGCAGAGTTCGGGCTGCGCGCCCACGGCGACTCCATCGAGCGGGAGCACACGGAGGATGGGTTCCTGGTGCAGTCCGGCGCGCTGGTCAGCGACGGCTCCCAGACGCTCACGCTGGCCAGCAACCGCGGGGAGGCTTTCGCCGTGGCGGTACATGCCATCGACCAGATCGGACTCGGCCCGCTGACCCTGGCGCCAGGCTTCCGCGTGGAATCCATCCACACCGAGCTCAAACCCCTCGGCGAACCCGGCGCACCGACTCTGACCAACGACACCCTGATCTTCTTGCCCGGGATTGGCGCGCACTACGCGCTCACGGAGAGCTTCGGGTTCCTGGCCGGCGTGCACCGAGGGTTCAGCCCGGTCTCCCCAGGACAACCGGACGGCGTGGACCCGGAGACCGCCATCAACTACGAGGGCGGTCTGCGCTACGAGGACCGCGACGCCCGCGTTCACGCCGAAGCGATCGGTTTCTACAGCGACTACAACAACCTCACCGGCGAGTGCTCCTTCTCGGCGGGTTGCGCACAGGAGGACCTGGATCAGCAATTCAACGCCGGTCGCGCCACGATCTTCGGCGCTGAGGTGTCCGCGACCGCCGCCCCGGCTGCCGCGGGCTTCACCTTCCCATTCCGGGTGGGCTACACGTTCACTTCGGCGGAGTTCGACGCCGCTTTCACCAGCGACAATCCGCAGTTTGGCGACGTCGAGGCCGGTGACCGTCTCCCGTATGTGCCCGCGCACCAACTGGCGCTCGGCGCCGGCATCGAACAGGAGCGGTGGGGTTTGAACCTCGGCGCCACCTTTGTGGACGAGATGCTCGAGACTGCCGGGAAGGACGGTGACGACGACGTGCGCACCACCGACCGACAATTCTTGCTGGACGCGAAGGCGCACGCGTCTTTCTTTGCACAGCGCCTGACGGTGTACGGCAAGATCGACAATGTGACGGCCACAACACCCATCGTGTCGCGCCGACCCTTCGGCGCGCGCCCCACCCGCCCGTTTCTGGCGCAGATCGGGTTGAAGTACGCGTGGTGACCTGCGCATCATTCGAGCCCCATGCGCCCCTTCTGCCCCAAATGCTACGCGACACCTGATCCAGCCGAGGTGCGCTGCGGCGAATGCACGCGCCAACGGCCAGACGGTGGTTGGCCCCAGGACTACCTGCTCGGAGAGCGCGTCGACGCCGACAAGTACGAAGTCGAGGCCATCATTGGCCGCGGTGGATTTGGCACCGTCTACCGCGTACGGCACACGATCGTGACCGAGCAGACCTTCGCGATGAAGGTCCTGCCCCCGACGGCCACGGGCTCCGCCACCGCCGAGGACGCGTTCCTGGCGGAGGTGCGGGTGCTGACCCGGGTCCAACATCCAAACATCGTCGCGTGCCACGACGTGGGGCGGCTGGCCAACGGCAGCCTCTTCTTGAGGATGGAGCTGGCCGAGGGGCAGACGGTGGACGCGGCGATGCGGGCGGGGCGCAGGTTTGCGCCGCGGCGCATCGCCGAGGTGGGCGCCGCGCTGGCCGATGCCCTCGCCGCCGCGCACCGGCAAGGCGTGGTGCACCGCGACCTCAAGCCCGACAATGTGATCATCCGGCCCGATGGGACGCCGAAGCTCATCGATTTTGGCATCGCGAAACTCGTGGAGGCCGACGAGAAGGTCTCCCGGCTCATCGGGTCGCCGCTGTACATGGCGCCGGAGCAGCTGCGCACAGGCAACGCCATCGACGGCAGGGCGGACGTCTACCAGCTTGGCGCCGTGCTCCACTATATGGCCACCGGCCGAAGCCCCTACACGCAGCTGGGGACACAGGACGCCCGCGCGATGCTCGTGGAGATCTCCAAGCGTCAGCGAGCACGCATTCTGGACCTGGGCCCCCGCCCCGGCGAAATCCAACCCAAATTCGCCGACGTCGCCCCCGACCTGGACAAGTACATCGGGCGCATGCTCAGCACCGATCCGAGGCGCAGGCCGCCGGCGGTTACCGCAGCCGAGGCGCTCGCGAACCTGTCTGGCGACGCCTCCATGGCCACAAGCAGCGTCATGGCGCCCGTCGCTGACGAACTCGGCGACACAATGGTGGTGGCTCCGTCCACGGGCGCCGACGCGTTGTGGGTGGCGGTCCTGCCGTTTGAGGTGCGGGACCCGGATGCCCAGGCCAGCCTCGCGCAGGAGCTGGCCGAGGACATCGCCGACACCCTGTCGATGTCCGGCCAATTGCGGGTTCGTCCCTACTCCGTCGCGGCAGCGCACGCGGCCGACGGTCTGACCTCGGCCGCGCTGCGCAGCGCCCTCGGCGTCGATGTCGTGGTGGAGGGGAGCCTCTCCGGCGACGAGACCGGCTACCGGGTGCGCGTCCGCGCCATCCACGTGGGCGACGGTCTGCAGCTCTGGGCCGGCCGGTTCCAGGGCGCGATCTCCGATCTCTTCACCTTGACGGACGACATCGCAGCGGCAGTCGCCATGGCCCTCACTGACGGGGCGGCCCACGTCGCGCCGAGCAACCGGGGCGAGCTCAGCCCGGAGGTGGCCGACCTGTACCTGCGCGCCCGTCAGGAGCTGCGGATCAATTGGGCCGGCGAGCTCTCCGTTGCGGCGGCGCTGTTTGACGAGGCCCTGTCGTTGCGGCCGGACCACGCCTCCATCCTGTCCTGCGCCGCCATGTGCTCAGCCCGTCGCGCGTTCAACGGAGGGCTCGGACAGGCGCATATGGAACGCGCCCGCAGCTTGTGCGCGCGCGCCATGGCGTCAGCGCCGGAACGTTATGAGCCGCTCTACGCCCGTGCGCTGATCTACTACGTCAACAACGAGTGGGCCGAGGCGCTCGAGGACACGCAAGCCGCGCTCCGAATGGCGGGCAACCACGCGGGCCTGCACGCGCTCAAGGGCCGAATCCTGGCCGAGACAGGCCCCCTGAGCAAGGGAGTCCGACACCTTCAACTGGCCGTCGAACTCGACCCCACGGACATTGCCGCGGTTGTCGACTGTGCCAGAGCGCTCACGCTGGCGGGAAGGCGGGCAGCGGCGGAGAAACTCCTGCGGTCCAAGGTGGCCACTGCGCACCGCCCGGGCCTTGTCCTGTATCCCCTGGCGCGAATCGCCGCATGGCACGGAGACCCGATCGAGGCGCCAGACCTGGTGCCGCAGACGGCCTCCGACGCGTTCATGATGCGCGCGATTGAGCTGATGCGTCAGGCCAAAGACAACGGCGCTGTGCCGCGCGAGCTGCGAATCAGCATGGCCCAGGGCGCACTGGACACCGACAACCGGCGCCGCAAGCTCTTGTTTCAGCAGCTCGGCGTGGAGATAAGCGCAGCCGCAGGCGAGCTCGAGGAAGCGCTCATCGGCCTGGCCCTGGCAGACAACACCGGTCTGATGGATCTGATCTGGCTGGAGCGGTGTCCGCTGCTGGCCCCACTGCGCAGCAGCGAGGGGTATACCGACGTCGTGACGTCTGTCCGCCACCGGGTCGCGGCCGTGCTCGAGCGGGCGCGATGAAGCTCGGCGCCTTCCAACTCTCCGAGGTCATCGGCCGCGGCGGTATGGGCGATGTCTGGCGCGGGCGGCACACAGCGTCCGGGCGTGACGTCGCCGTGAAGGTCAGGAGGCCCTCCCCACACGAGCACGCCCGTTTCATCCAGGCATTCCGAAACGAGGTCCGCGCGGTGGCCGCGATGGACCACCCCGGAATCATCGCCGTGTTCGATCAAGGCACCATTACCGTCGACGAAGAGACCGCGTCCGGCGGCGCGTTGAAAGCGGGCTGCCCCTACATGGTCATGGAGCTGGCCAGCCTCGGATCGTTGGACTCACGCCGACGCCAGTTGCGATGGAGCGAGATTCGGTTTGTCCTCCTTGGGCTGCTCGACGCCCTGGCCTACGCACACAGCGGCGGTCTGATTCACCGTGACATCAAACCTGCCAACGTCTTGTTCGCGTCGGCGCAGGATGGACGCCCCGGCATCAAGCTCACGGACTTTGGTCTGGCGCACACGCACGAGTACCTGGGGGAGGTTTCACCGTCCGACGCGCGCAGCGGGACCCCGGCCTATATGGCGCCCGAGCAGTTTCACGGGCAGTGGCGGGACTACGGCAACTGGACGGACATCTACGCGGTCGGTTGCCTTGGATGGGAGCTGGCGACCGGCGCACCGCCGCACGGTGGTGCCTCCTTCATCGAGCTGGCCCGAGCCCAGATTCAGGACCCGCTGCCCGAGTTTCAACCAGCGACGGAGGTTCCAGGCGGTTTCGCCGGCTGGCTGGCGCATTGCCTGGCCAAGGGCACGGAGCGCCGTTTTCAGCGTTGCGGGGACGCCGCCCACGCGTTGGCGGGGCTGCCCACCAGCTCGCTGAGCGAGGCCGACGCCGAGGCCTTCGCCGCGGAGTTCGGGGGCGACCTCATGCGCGAGGGTTGGGGCTTTGCGACCACGATGCATCTACCGGGCGCAGGGGCGATGCCGGCGCTGACGACCAGCGCCGAACCGCACGTCTGGCCGGGCCTGTGCCCAGCGCCCTTACCCCGCGACTGGCGCAGACACGCCAACGAAACCAGCGGCACGGCACTGGTCGGCGCGGGTTTGGAGATGTTCGGTGTGCGACAGCTTCGTCTGGTGGGGCGTGCGCGGGAGCAGGATCTCCTCTGGGCGGCGCTCCGCGAGTGCGTCGACAACCGTTGCGTGCGCGCGGTGGTTCTCCACGGCGAGGAGGGCCTGGGTAAGGCGCGCCTGGCGGAGTGGGTCGGGCGCCGCGCAGACGAACTCGGGTGGGCCAACAGTCTGCGCGCAACCCACTCGTCACACGGAACGCGCCGAGACGGCCTCGGGACGATGCTCGCGCGGTTTCTGCGCTGCGAGGGGCTCGCGCGGGAGGAGCTGGTGGCGCGGGCGGAGGTGATCTGCCGGCGCATTGGGCTGGACGACCCGTACACCTGGGCCTCCATCAGCCAGATCATCATCGGCGCGCCTGGCGGTACTGGCCACGGCTCGCGCGACACGCAGGTCGAGAAGTTCGCGACCTTCGCTCGCCTGCTGCACGAGCTGGAACGAACGGGGCGCCTCAGGCCCATGGTCGTCCGGCTGGAGAATGTGCAATGGGGCGCCGACGCCGTGGCGCTCGCGTTCTGGATGGCCATGCGCGCGCCGCGGATTCCGGTGCTCTTTGTGCTCACCACCACAGACCTGTCCGCGCCGCATCTCGCCGAGCTCCTGGAGATGGACGGCGTCAGCACCTGCCCCGTACCGCCGCTCGACCCGACCGATCACCTCGCCCTGGTTCGCGACGTCATGGGCCTGGATCCATCGCTCGCAGAGAAGGTCGCGGCCCAGACCGCTGGCAGCCCGCTGTTTGCGCGCCAACTTGTGGGGCACTTCATCGAGCGCGGTGTCCTGGCGCCGTCGCGGCGCGGGTTCGTCCTGCGACCCGGAACCTCGACGAACCTGCCCGGCGACATCGACGCGGTGTGGCTCGCTCGCGTCACCGCAGCGGTGGGGGTGGCGCATCTTGGCCTCGTGGAGACCGCCGCAGTGTTGGGCGGGACGGTCTCGGGCGCCGAGTGGCGTGCGGCATGCGAACCGCTGGTGGCCGTGTGCGACGACGTCGAGGAGGCATTGCTCGGCGCGGGTCTGGCGCGCGCGAGCGACGCGGGCTTTGAGTTCGTCCATGCGATGTTGCGCGAGAGCCTGATTCAATCTGCGCAGCGGGACAAACGATTGCGGGGGCACCACGCTGCGTGCGCACGTGCCTTGCAGCGCACCCAGACTGATGTCGGGGACTCCGACGGGCCGGGCAGGATCGGTCGGCACCTGGCCGCCGCAGGCCTGGCGCAGGAGGCCGCGAGCCCACTGCTCGAAGGCGCCCGAAACGCGATCGCCGCAGGCGCCTTCGACGACGCGCTTGCGTTGCTCGAGCTCGTCGATCAAGGCAGCGTTTCCGGACACCAGGCCCTGGAGGCGTGCATGGCGCGCGCGCAGATTCACCGGTATCGCGCCGAGTTTCGGGAGGCGGAGGTCGCGCTGGAAGAAGCGACCCGGCGCGCCGACAGCGACGGGCTCTCGTCCGTGATGGTTCTGCTCGAGCACAGCAAGCTGTGCATGCTGCGCGGGGACATCGACAAGACGCGGCAGCTGCTCCTTGTCCTGGAGGCGCTCCCCGACTGCGACGGGCGCGCGCGAGGACTGGCCCTTCGTCTCAAAGCCACCATCGAGCTGCTGGCCGGAGACCTCGGCGCGGCGCGGAAACACGTCACCGAGTCGGCGTTGCTGCTCGAGGAATCCCCACAGCCCGAGGAGCGCATCGAGACGTTGCTCTTGATGGGCTACGTCTTTCTGTCCGAGGGCGACGCGCCGGAGGCTGTCCGCCTCTTTGATCGCTGCCTGGAGTGGTACCGCCTCACTGCAAATGGCCTGATGACCGCGGTCGCGTACAACCACCGGGGCGACGCGCTGCGGCAGGCGGCGGACCTGGATGGCGCCGAACGGGACTACCGGATGTCCCTGGAGATCTCGGAGCCGCTGCGGGCGTCGCACGCGGCGGTGGCGAGAGCCAACCTGGCCCTGGTGTGCCTGGCTCGGCAGCAATACGCTCTGGCCGAGCGCTACGCGAGCGAGGTGTTTGCGCAGGGCAACGGGACGGCCGAGGTCACGATGACCCTGCATCTCGTGCTGGCAGCTTGCTCGGTCGCTGCCGGTGACGCCGCGGGCTTTCTACGCAATCTCGACGCTGCCGACAGCGGCCTGGGCGAATCGCGGTCGTTGACGCACGACACCGCGTGGCCGGCGGAGGCCGCCGGCGCTGCCGCAGCCGGCGCCGGTCGCCCCGACCTCGCCGTGATGGCCTATGCGCTGGCCCGACGGCTGTGGACACAGGGTGGCCAGCAGCGCGACGCCGACCGCATCGCCAAGGTCCTGGCGACGCTCAGCGCACAGGCGTAATCCGTACCCGACGCACCGAATCGCTGCCCTCTTCACGTGTCGAATCGATGAGCACTTCCACGTCTCCAGACAGCTCGTGCTCACCGTGGAGATCCCACACCAACCCGGCCTCGTCGCGTTGGTTGATCCGACGCTCAACTCCCTGCACCACGACCAGCATCATCGCGGGGTTCCGGTTGATCGTGTGCCGACCCTCGACCCAGACGGTGTACCGATCCGGGATCACACCAGTGAAGGTGAACGTGGACCGCCCCCGACCGGTCCCGTCGGGGTTGTAGCGACTGTCGCACTCCCTGTGTTCGTCAAAGCGCGCCGTGTACGCGTAGTCACGGCAGTCCAGAACCCAGTTGCGGCGTTGATCAAAACTCGCCCCGGCGTCCTTGTAGTGGATGATTCGCTCCACGCCGTCGCCGGTGGGAGGGTCGGGCTCTCCAGGGCACTCCTGCGCCCCGTTGGTGGTCACGACCAGGCGCAGGTCACTGATGCGGTAGTAGCTACCTTCCGGCGCGTCGAACGCCTGGAACTCCACCGTGTTGGCGCCCTGCGCCGTGGCGCCGGTTACATCGAGCGTGAACTCCCGCCCCGCGTTGTCGAGCGCCTCATCGGCCGGCAGAGCGATCGGCGCGCCGCCGTTGACCACGATCCAACCCTCGGCGCCCGGATGATCCACGTCATAGCCTTGGTAGACGAGGGCAGCCTGCGTCACCCGAGCTGGGTCGGGGAGTCCCTCGAGTGCAAAGCGGACGCTCGCCACATTGCCGCGAAACGTGTCCACCTCGCGGTAGCCAGGCGCGCCGTTGGGAGCCCCGTACACACACGTGACCGGCTCCGGCGCCGGCGCATCGGGGGCTGCATCGGCAACGTCCGGGCCCGCATCGCCAGAGTCGCCTGCGTCGGCCTCCGGGTCCGCATCCATCGCGGTCAGATCGCCAGTCGTATCCTCCGGGTCGGCGTCCGACCCGGTGTCGATCCGATCATCGGCCCCGACCTCACCACCGGTGTCGCTCGCAGGCGAGTCCGGCGACGCATCCGCGCCCATGTCGTCGGAAGAGTACGGCGCCGAATCCCCCGCGACACACCCAGCCACGGGAACCACCGCCATCAACAGCAAACCCAGAAGTCGTCGTTTCATGACCGAGACCCTACCGGATTCCAGCGGGCCGCGCGAGCGCGACAGCCCCTGAAGGCGCCCCAAGACCCGGCGTATCCACCCACCGGTTTGACATAGTGGTAGCGCTTCGTGTTGTATTAGAGGATTTTTCCAGGCAAATGGGGTAACACATGACCGGAATTCGAACGGAAGTTCTACTCGACAGGTCAGCGGCGGGCTCGCTCGCCGATCGATCGCCGGTGCACCTGCTCTGGACACTCAGCGCGGCGCGATGGACCGGGAGAGTCACACTCAACCCAACGGCTGGCGAGCCGGTTGTCGTCGACGTGCGCGACGGCGAGTTTGGCACCCTCGAGCAGACCGCCTCCCGCGAGCAGCTGCTCGAGGTGATGGGCTGGGACGACGGCGCATACGCGCTCGACGAGGAGTTCGACACCGGCCCACACACGTCCTATGGCCCTCCGCTGGACCTCTTGTTTGAGGGGGTGCAGGCCTACGGACAGGTCGCGAACCTCGTGCAGCGCGTCAAGGGCCAACTGACACTCTACCCCGTTCCGACCCAGGATACCCAGTGGCGCCTGCGCGCGCTTGGCCACCCCGAACCCCTCACCGAGTTGGTACAGGCCTGCGACGGCAGCGGCCGGCTGGCCACGGCCATGCGACACAGCCACCCAGACACGGGCGCGAAGCTCAAGGCCCTGTTCTACGCCGTCGAGACCCACCTGTTGTACCCGAGCCCTCAGCAGATTCCCGGTGAGGTCGAGCTCGTTTACACCAACCTGCGCGGCTCGCAACCGGACAGCCCACCCGAGGTGGACAGACGCAAAGTCCAGAAGGCCCAACAGCCCTTCATCGCGGAGGCTTTGTCCGAGCAAGCGGCGCCGTCTGGAGAGTTCGCGGTACTGGACGACGCCGTCGTGCTGCCCCCAGCCCCGGACACGGGCAACCTGGAGCTGCACCGTATCTCGGCGAGCCCCCGCAGCAGCTCGTCTCGCAGCCTGGCCCGCCCCACGGGCATCCGCAAGGCGCGTCGCATCAAGACCCAGACCGAGCTGCGGGTGGACCGCAAGCAACAGGCGCAGGAGGCCGAACACGCAGCCCAGGAGCGCGCCGCGGCCCAGGCCAAGCCGGCGGCGTCCGCACCCAACGACTCAGTCGTTCCAGGGATCTCGCGCCCGCCGCGCCGTCCTTCGCGCAGCTCAACACCGGCGCGTCCGGCCCACCGCCCGAGCCGCGCGATGACCCCTGCGCCGTCACGAAAACGCGACGACGACCGCATGAAAGGCGACTCGGTAGCCGCCCAGCGCAGCCATGCGCGCGGTCTGAAGTTCATGGAGGCGGGCGATTGGTCCGCGGCGCTGACCGAGTTTTCTCGCGCGGCGCAGCAGCACCCAGGCCGTCTGTCGTACCATGGCGAGGTCTTGTGGGCGTCCTACAAGAACGTCCCCAGCAAAGCGGAGGCCATCCTCGAGAAGCTCGAATCCCTCTACGACGCGATCGCCGACTCCAATCTGGACGCTGAGCGCTGCCGCGCCGAGGTGCAGGCATGCATCGCCCGCATTCTCCGGGATGAGGGTGAGATCGAGCAGGCGGACGCCGCCTATGGCGTGGCCCTGGGCCACGATCCGACGTGGGGCGACCTGCAGTCGGAGTTCGACTCGCTGCACGGCGACGACGATGACGGCGGCGGCAAGAAGCCGGGCTTCCTGAGCAGGCTCGTCAAGCGACGCTGAAGACGCGCCGCAGGAACGCGTTCTCAAACAGGTGGCCGGGGTCGAGCTCGGCGCGGACCGCCTCGAACCGCTCCCAGCTGTCGGGCCATGCGCCCCTGAGCGAAGCGGCGTCTGCGTAGAACTCCTTGCCCCAATGGGGCCGCCCGTCCATCTCCAGACACATCTCCTCAAACAGGCCAAAGTACTTCGGCAGGTCGGGACACTCCGCCATATACGCCCCCAATTGACAGCTCGCGCGTCCAAAGCTGCCGCTGAGTAGAATCGGGTCGGGCGCGACAAACCGCACCTCCACGATGAAGTTTACGCGCAACCCGTTCTTGTCGATGAGCCCCCGCAGTCGCTCGAGCGCCTCCCCCGCCCGCTCCACGGGAAGCCCATACTCCATCTCACGGTGGGCTGGCGGCATTGCAAGATTGAAGATGAGGTCACTGCGCGCGATCCGCTCGCCCGCCACCAGGTAGTGCTCCTGTGTGAGACGATTGGCGACGGGGACGCTGTCGGGGAACACGCGTCCGAGTCCGAGCATGGCAGGAAAAACCGCCGCATTGACCGCTCGGTCCATCGCACGCTGGGCGCGCCAGAGGCGAGAGGCGCCGGGGCCCCAGGTGGGCGCTGCGTCGGTGGGCTCCCAGGCGTAGACGACCACGCGCTCGGTGTGGGGCAACCACCACAGCTTCACGTGGCGCGACTGCCGAGACAGGCTTTCCATCTGGTCCACGGCCTCGGCAAATGTGCAGGCTGTGGCCACCTCCCTCAACCGAAAGGCCGGGCAAACGCGAAGCGTCACCGAGACGACGACACCGAGCGCGCCAAGGCCCACCCTCGCGGCCTCAAAGACGTCACCGTCGGCCGCGGTCAGCGAGCGCAACTGGCCCGTTCCGTCCACCAGCGTCAGCCCGACAACGAGGGACGAGAGACTGCCAACCTCCACGCCCGTCCCGTGGGTCCCGGTGCTGATGGCCCCGGCGACACTCTGCTCGGAGATGGATCCCAGGCTCGGCATGGCCAGGCCTCGCTCGTCGAGGAGCACGTTGAGATCCCGCAGCCTGGTCCCGGCCGCCACCGTCACGGTCCCGCCGCCGCGGTCCTCCGCCAGGATTCCCGCCAGGCCGTCCAGCTGGAGCATCACGCCGTCCGAACACGCGATGTCGGACCAGGAGTGTCCGGCGCCGACCACCTTGACGCGCCCTCCCAACCGGCCGGCCCGCGCGACCACATCGACGACGCCCTCGACGCTGTCCGGCCGCGCCCAACCCTCCGGCCAACACCGATGGTGGCCGGACCATGTGGTGAATGAACGTCGCTTCACGCATCCTCCAGCAAGCGTGCCTTTGCGCGGTCAAACTCGGCCTCGGTGAGCAGGCCTGTCTCCCGAAGTCTGGCCAGCCGCTCCAGTTGATCGACCCACCCCGTCGGCCCGGCGCCTTCGAGGCGGACCAAAGCACGCTCCATTCGCTCCACCAAGGCACTGAGGTCTGTCGGCGCCCCCGCCAGGGGCCTGTCCGCGAGGGGCTCCTCGACGCGCAGCGCACGCCGCGGCGCCTCGGGTGCAGCTGCGGCGCGAGGCTGCGTCTGGCCGTCTACGGCATCAAAGTCATCCCACACTCCCTCCTGCTCCCAGGGGTCGGCCCCCTCCCCTTCGAGCGTCGCCAGCGGCGCCTGGGAGACCGGCGCGATCGTCACTGCGTCCACCGCCTCCACCCAGCTGGCCGGCTCGGAGAGCAGCACCGGCCCACCGTCGGGTTCGTGCAGGAAATAGTGGTGCTTGCGGCTACCTACCAGGAGGGGCTCAGCGGTATCAACGGGCCAGTACCGACGCTCCGCAGCCGACTCGACGATCCCTTCCAGGACGGGATCCAACAGAGGCCCTGGGGTCGAGAACGCCTCGCGCGGATGCGCCTCGTCCGGCACGACGGGCAGCGCAAACGCATGGCCTTCCCCCTTGCAGGCAGGGTCGATGACACGCCCCACCAGCTCCTCGGCCCAGTGCCAGACCAGCCGCCAGTGCTTGGCGGGTACCGGCTGCGCAAAGGGGACCACGACGCGGAATTTATTGTGCTCGTCCGTGTGCGACCAGGTCGTGTGCAGGATGTGAAACCACGCCTCCCAGGTCTCCGTCGCGTCGCGCAGCGGCGTGCCATCGTCGTAGTCGAGAACCAGACAGCTGAGGTAGACCACGTTCTCCGACCCACGGCGACTGTTGGGTTTGTACAGCGACGGCGCCCACAACCTGAAGTCCTTCTTGGCGCTGCGCACCGCCTCAGCGCGCAGGTATTGGTACCGCTGCTCCACGGCCTGCGCGGGCTCCTCGCCGGCTTCCTCGGCCTTCTTGGCGGCCTTTCTGAGCTTGGGCCAGATGGGTCCCGCGGTCTCCTCGCCGGCCGTCCAGGCCTCCCACGCCTTATCGACGCGTCGCACGTCGCGTTCAGCCTGGTCTCGAACCTTCGGCTTGAGCTCAAAACGGCGCAGGAGACGGGTCAGCTCCGGAAGAGTCAGAAACTCCTGCTTGGGCTGGACGTCGAACACGCGGTCGAAGGCACAGACGGCAAAGGTCGGTACGTCCGGGTTCATGCTACTTCCCGGTGAAGCGACCATCGCGCCGTTCGAGGAAAGACCGCACTCCCTCGCGCGCGTCATCGGAGTGGAAGAGGCCCACCGCTCGCCGCATCAAGTCGGAGGCGGCGGCCTCAGGTCCGTCGAGCACCGATTGACGGGCACTGGCCAGCGTGGCCCGCACACCGAGTGGAGCCTGCGCGGCGACCCGTTCGGCCAATTGCGTGGCCAATTCCAGGCTCGATGCGCCCTCGACCACCTCCTGCACCAGGCCAATGCGGTGCGCCTCCGTGCCGCCCAGGACGTCCCCGGTCAACAGATAGCGCATGGCGTTCCCCCAGCCCGTCACCGCCGGCCACCGTACAGTCGCCCCGCCAAACGGGAAGATGCCGCGCTTGATCTCAATCTGCCCAAAGCGGGTGTCGGTTGTGCAGACGCGAATGTCTGCCGCGAGCATGAGCTCAATACCGATGGTCAGACACCACCCATGCACGGCGCAGATGACGGGTTTGGTGCGGGTTCGGCCCGCCAATTGAAGCGGATCGACGCAGTCCGTATCAAACAGCCACTTCCCTTTGGCGGCCTCAGGACCGACCTCGGCGAGATCCAGCCCGGTGGTGAAATGCTTGCCGTGGCCAAACACCACCGCGCAACGGAGGTTGTCGTCCTCTTCGTAGTGCGTGTAGGCGTCACCGAGCTCCGCGAGCATCTGAAGATCAAACGCGTTGTACTTGTCGGGCCGGTTCAGCCCGATGAGGAGCACGTGTCCCTGGACTTCGCGAGTGATGCGCGGCTGGTTCATGATCTGCTCTCCTCTGGCGGGTCGCCCCGATGCTGCCCCCCGCGGCCAGTGGAAGCAAGAACCACCAGCGCCACCGCGCCCGCGCCGAGGGCCAGTGATGCGAGCACCTGGACACCGTCGGCGGAGGAGGCATCGCCGACCACCAGGGACATCAGCGCCAGCACCACCGCATAGGCCAGCCGCCCGCCGAGAGATTGGAGGCTCAGGTAGGTGGCCCGCACCGCCGCGCTGAGCTGAGGGGCCACGGCCGCGTCGAGCGCCGGCCTCAGCAGGGCTCCCGGCGCGCCACGAAGAACCAGCAGCCCTGCGATGACGGGGTGCACCGCCACAGCCAACAGCCCAATCACGCCCCACTGCAGGATCAGACCCACCAACAGGGTTGTCCGGGTGCCAAAACGGGACACGGCGGTGACGCTCCACACCGCCACCGGCGCCGCCACAAGCATCGCCGCGGCTGCGTGCCCGCCGCTGACCAACGCCGTCGGCAGGTCCAGATCTCCCCACGTCACCGCGTCCAGATAGGGCTGGTACAACTGGTACGGGACGTGGGCGAGCACCACCGCCAGCACCGCCACGGCGAACAGCCACCGAAGCGGGGGCCCTGGGGACACGCCCGGCTGCGACAACGCGCGCCAACAGGCGCGGAGCTGGCTCGCCGGGCTTGCGCTGCTCTCCCCCACGGGTACTGGCACAAGCCCCAGCGCCAGGCCTACGGCGACGAGCGATGCGACGATGCTCAGGAGGTAGGCCGCCGCGAGCCAGAGGCTCCCCGCCAGGCCACCGGCGACAGCCCCAAATGCACCGACGAGAAGGGTCAGGCGCACCAGACGGCCCTCGCGTTTCGCAAACTCCGCCTGGTGGCCCGCGGCGCTCAGCAGCTCAAAGTGATAGCTCGTGTCCGTCCCGGACCGAAAACTGATCCCCAGCGCCAGGAAAACCTGCCCCACCACGAGCAGCGCGAGGCTACCCCCCACAAAGAATGCGATGTAGGCCGCGAGCAGGAACAGAGAGGCCAGCACCAGGGTGGGTTTGCGACCGAGGCGGTCGCTGGCGTAGCCGCTGGGAACTTCGGTCACGACGACGGCCAGGTAGTACACCGCCTCCAGAACGAGCGCACCGTCCAGACCGAGTTCGCCTGTGAAGTAGAGGAAGAATACGGGGAGCCAGAACCATGTGCCGACAAGCGCCTGCCACGCTGCATAGCGGCGCGCGCCGGGGACGGAGGTCACTCCGTCTCGAGAACGTCGGCGGGGTCGCGCGGCTCCAGCGTCATCAGGAAGTCGAAGATCGCGTCCAGATCCTCCGGGGTCAGGTGGGCAAAGTCGAACCAGGGCATGTAGGTGTTTGCGTCGCCGTAGAGGGGTTGCGCCGTCTCGTTCACGTCCTGGTAGATGGAGAAGCGCGTCTGGAAGGATTCCTTGGTGTACCGCAGCAGCCCGGCGTCGTGCGGGGACAGGTTGCTCGACACAAACTGCTTTCCGTACGGATCGGTAAACTCGCGGCCACCCGCGAACGTGCGGGACTCGATGGGCGTGCCTCCGCCAGCCGTTGGCGTGTGGCATGTGCGGCAGCCGGCGACGCGGGTCAGGTAGGCCCCGTAGGCCACGGGGTCGGCCCGGTCGGGATTGGCCACAGGTTCATCCAGCGGCTCGGGCCCAAAACCGATGAACAGCCCTACCGGAAAGTCCAGGCTGCGCTCATCCACGGGATTGTCCACCGGCCGCAGCGTTCGGATGTACGCGACGACTGCGAGGGCGTCCTCGTCGGACAGGTAGCGGTAATCACGGTAGGGCATGATGGGGAACAGCGCGTTGCCCTCGTTGTCGACGCCCTCCCGGATGGCACGCAGGATCTGGTCGTCTGTCCAGCTCCCGAGCCCGGCATTGACGTCGCTTGTGATGTTGGACGCGCACACAGTGCCCGGCACGCCCA
>CALBXO010000723.1 GCA_937890335.1 uncultured Pseudomonadota bacterium
GCCATCGCCAGGTCCGACGAGCATTGGGTCGTCCTCCACCCGACCCTCGCGCATCTCCGCGGCCAGAACGCCGTGTCCATCACGCCCAAAGACGAGATCAACTGCGCGAAGCCCGGTTGCCTCGACACCGCGCTGGCAGCCATGGACGGACTCGAGAGCCAGGCGACGCTCTACAGCTTCCGAACGGTCGCGCATTTTGACGACGCCAAGGCCGTCAACCTTCCGGCCACCGGCAGCTTCGGCCTGGAATACAAGGCTGCGTCCGCCGGCGGCGGCGCCACGGTTCTGGGCTTCAACCCGGTGACAACACCCGGCGGGGACCACCTCTTCGAGGCGGTGATCGCGACCACCACGGGCGCCGATTGGGACGACAGCCCGGTGGACTTCACCGCGGGCGAGCCCTATCCGAGCATCAAGCCTGGGGACTGGCTGGCCAAGACCAAGGAGGACAGCGTCGCCGTCTACCAAGCGGCCTTCTCCGTCGACATCCCGTCTTTCTCCACCATCCGCAGCTGGGCCGACCAGCTCAACCCCAGGTGGCCCAACCAGGAGGAGCAGATCAAGGTCGGCCCCTACGGGCGCGACGGCGTGTTCCAGGTGGGTACGGGGGCGCGCACCAACGTGGCGGAGCTGCGCCAGATCACCCACGCAGAGAAGTTGATCGCCGGCGGCTGTGGCGCGAGCCAGGAGTTCAGGGTCGCGGTGCCGGGCCAGACCACGATCTTGACCGGTCGGACGGCGCTCCAGGCTGCGCTGACGGTGGACAAGACCTGCCCGTGGACCAAGGCAAAATCCTGCGCCGCGGCCAAGTTCGCGAAGCTTCCGAGCCAAGGGGAGTTCGTCCACAGCGTGCTTCACCACTACGACGCTCCCAAGGAGTTGGGTTGGCTCGCCGAGACACACGACGTCAGGGCGGCCAGCGTGAAGGACGACGCCGGCAAAGACGTGGGCGTGATCCTCAAATTCAAGAGGAATGGCGTCCACTGGACACTGTGGAGTGGCAGCATCGGCCTGGACGCCAGGAAGGTGACCACCGGGTCCTACGCCGCGCCGGTCCAGGTGCCGATCAACTCGCTGACCCGCGCCGGCGAGCCGGTCCTGCTGGAGGTCGAGACGACGTCGGCAAACAAGCCCGCGGCGCAACCGGCGGGTCCCAGCTACAGCTGTCCCAAGTAGTCGGCGGCTCTCCCTACTACGGCTGCCGGCGAAAGGGCTTGCCGGCCAGAAGCTCGTCTACCTCGGCGTAGCTGAGGACCTCGAGGCGAAGTTGGCGCTGCTCGGCGGGCAGCGTCTGACGCAATTGCGACCAGTCGCCGGACGGCACCTTCACGGTCGCGATCAGACCAACCACCTGGTAGGCCAAGCGCGGCAGCGCCGTCGGCAGGTCGTCCAGCAGAGCGTCCGGGTCGATCTTCTCGTCAGCAGCGGCGAACGCCAAGGCCAGGCAGAGCCTCCGTCCGATCTCAAAATGGCCAAGCCCATCGCAGATGTCGGCCCCCAGACGCCCCATCTCGCGCGCGGTGACCAGGTCTCCCGCGCGCAGCGCCACGGCTCCTTCGTTCAACGCGATTCCCATGGCGAGCGCTGGGTCGAACCCCCGCGCGACACGGGCCAGGTCCGGGTCCGCGTCCATACTCTGGCCTTCGCGGTAGGCGACGGTACGCAACACCCAGACCGCCACCGCCTCAAACACAAAATGCTGGCACCGCCGCGCAGACTCCAACGCGGCCCGTGCGGCCGCGCCCGCGGTGTCGTAGTCAAACAGCTCCCGCGCCGCCAGCGCCAGGTTGATCTGGGCGGACAGTCGAACCATGCGCGAGCCCGCCAACTCCGCCACAGAACGGAAGCGCTCCACCGCCTCTCCAAAGCGGGATTGCTGGAGCGCCAACGTCCCCCAGAAGCCCTGGTACCGAGCGTGTACATCATCGAGCTCGGCCTCGGCGAACCGCCGCATGGACTCCAGCCGCGCCGCCGCCAGCGGGTAGTCGTCCAGCCGCACGGCGGACCGGAAGCGCAGCGTCTGTCGCGAGGCCTCAAGTCGGCGGTCCGCAAAGCGCGGCAGCGCCTCGATCGCCGGATCGAGTTCAGCGGCCGGCCGCCTGGTCAGCGCACCCGCCAGATGCACCAACGTCCGGAGGTCGGCCAGAGGGCCCTCGGACGCGTCGACCAGCAGCTCTTCGGCTCGCTCGGCGCCCAGGCTGGACTCCTCGGCGATGACGAGGATGGTCAGCTCGCGCAGCACGGGCTCCGCGTCGTCGGGCGCAACGGCCATGCCCACCGCGGCCACGTGCGTGAGGACTTCCAGCGCCCGCTCGAGATCCCCGTCAGCGGCAAACTGCCGCACCGCGGCCAGCGCCTCGTCCGGCAGGCCGGCGTACGCCTGCGCCTGTGTCAGCAGCCGAACCCGCGCCAGGTGCCCCGCCGGCATGAACTCGGCCGCGCGGCAGCGGTGTGCACGCTCGGTTTGCGCATCCCACAAACGGCCGATGTGACCGCGGGTCCGCGCCCGGATCAGGCCATCATGGATCTGGACCGCGCTGGGCGCGAGCCCGCTGAGTTCAAGCTCAACCTGCCACCGCGGCAGTCCCGTCACCTTGACGATCGCCTCCACCGACGCAAACGGCTCCAGCAGCTCCACCCAGGCCAGGATGGCATCGGCATCCGACCCAAACCCGGCCACGTCGATCGTGAGGTCCAGGGCCAGCGGGCGCTGCGTGGCCCGCCGCAGTCCCTGCCGATCCAGCGCGATGGAGCCGTCCTCGTCCCATTGCGCGGTCCCGTCGGCCACCCATTGCGCTACCTCCGCGACCACCTGCCGGGCGTTGCCCCGAGAGCGCGTCCGGAGCTCCCGCGCGGCCCCGCTTGGCACGTGCAGAAACGCCTCGGGACCGCGGATGAGGGATCGCAGCGCGTCCTCGTGCAGTGGCCCCACCTCAATGCAGGGCGGCGCCGGGCTCGAGGTCACGGTGACCATGCAGACCTCGGGACGCATGCGACGCAGCAGCGCCTGGCTCTGTGCGTCCAGACGATCAAAATCGTCGGCGACGACACAGACACCATTCAGAGCCGCCTCGCGCAGAACGGCCTCGATCGCCGCAACAACCTCAGCGGCGGAGTTCGCGCCGGCCAGAACAGCCGCCGGAACCAGGGGGGCCACCGCACCCAGAGGGCGGTCGCTCGGGATCGTCCGCAACACCACGGTGTCGGGAACCCGTTCGAAGATGGCCTCCAGCAGCCGCGTCTTGCCACTCCCACTTGGCCCCGTCAGGTCAAAACTGCGGCGAGCACGCAGCGCGTCCAGGGCGTTGCGTATCTCGTCCTCGCGTCCGACAAAACGCAGCCGCGGGATCGTCTGATCATCCCCAGCCAGCTGACGCGCCACCTCCTGCGCCGTGGCCGGGCGGTCGTGTGGGTGGCGCGAGAGAAGGCGGTCCACGCAGGCAACGACGTGTGACGGCACATCGGACGCCACAGTCCGCAGCGACGGCGGCGTGTCAAAGAGCTTGGCGCGAAGGAAAGCGGCAATATTGTTCGCGTTCAAGGGCAGCCGCCCGGACAGGGCCCGGTAGAGCATCGCCCCCACCGCGTAGAGATCGGTCCGGGGGTCGTACGGACCGCCCGTAACCTGCTCCGGCGCCAGGTAGCCAGGCGTGCCGATGATGTCGCCAGTCCCCGTCAGCGTCAGTCCCAACGGACGCCCGCGCGCCAGCCCAAAGTCCAGCACCACGACGCGCCCGTCGTCGGTGACCAGTACATTATTGGGGTTCAGATCCCGGTGGATGATGCCCAGCGCATGCACTGCGCTGAGGGTCGCCAGGAGCTGCACGGCGAGGGGTTCGACGACGCCCCAGTTGACGGGCACCTCGTAGCGCCCAAAGGGTGTCCCGGCCACGTACTCCATGGCGATGCACGGCTTGCCCCGCAGCGTGCCAGAGCCGAGCGTCCGCACCACACCCGACGCACTTCCGAGCGCCTCGAGCGCGACACGCTCCCGTTCAAACCGCTGGAGCGCAGTCCCCTGGTCGCGCACCAGGAGCTTGAGCGCCACCACCTCCCCGGTCTCACGGTGGTGCGCAAGGTAGACCTCACCCGACGCCCCGCTGCCGAGCAGCCGGCCGACCTCGTAGTTCTCCTCGAACGCCAGTGGCGCGGTGTCGATGATGCCCTCCCCACCTCGGGGCAAAAGTACCCTGCCGGGCCGCGCGCGTCGAGATGCGCACGTGTGGGTAAACCCACGTCGCAGCCGGAGAGGTTGGTGGGCCCGGAAATGAAGGCAGCCCCGCCCCCGCTCTCCCGTGCTCAGGGAGACAATTGGCTGTCGCGTCGTCGCCAGCGACGCTGCCCAGGGCGGCCGGCTCTTGAGGATCGGGCGCGGTGGGCCCAAAAGCTACACCGACAAGTGGGCGTACCCGTGGTCAGTGAGACAACTGGCTGTCGTCGTTGTCGCCGACGATGTAGCTCAGGTCGGCCTGGATCTCGACGAGCATGCTCGCCATCGCCTGAAGCTGCGCGTCCAGCCTGGCCATATTGTGGTCGATCGTGTCCAGCCGCGCCTCCAGATCCGGGAGGTGGGTCATCTGGGTGAAGGTGTCCTTGACCGCGTTGTCGATGGCCTTCTGGCGCGTCTCAATGACCCGCGTCGTGTTGTCCACCAGACCGCGCACAGCCGCCTGGCTCTCCTCCTCCAGCTTCTCCCGCGCACCCTTTATCTTGGCGAACATCTCGCCACCCTGCTGGATGATGCTGCGCAGCGCGGACAACGGCAGTCCGGTGGAGCTGTCCGGCTTCTTCTGATCTTCGTAGATGATCTGGGTCAGCGTCACGCCGGTCAGGTCCTCGCCCGAGCGGTTGTCGACGATCTGAATGTCGTCGCCCGCTTTCACCATGTCGGCGATCTCTTCGAGCGTGACATAGGCGCTGCGCTCGGTGTCGTAGAGCTTGCGGTTTGCGTAGCGCTTGATCAGGCGAGGGGGAATGACGGCTTCTTCGGACATATGCGCATGTCTACGGCGAACGCGGCGGGACTTCAAGCCGCGCGCTTGACGTTCCCCCACCGGGTGAGACGATGCGCGCGCATCGCTGCACTTCCAAGGAGGGAAGATGGCTTTCTGGACCAGGAGGGTCCTGAGCTGCGTGCTTGTGATCTGGGGTGTGTCCACCCTGGTGTTTCTGACCTTGCGCGCCGTACCCGGCGACCCTGTGGAATCGATCCTGGGCGAACAGGCCCTGGACATCGACAAGCAGTCGCTGCGCGAGTGTCTGGACCTCGATCACTCCATCGGCCGGCAATACATCAATTTCCTGGGCGAGGTCGCGACGGGAACGTTCGGCGAGCTCTGTGAGGAGCGCGGCGTCACGGTGCGGGACAAGCTCGTCACCGCGCTGCCGCCCACGATCGAGCTGGCCGTCGCCAGCATGCTCATCGCCGTCCTGTTGGCCATCCCGCTCGGGGTCGTCGCCGCGCTGCGGCGCGGCACGTGGATCGACGGTGGGGCCGCTGTGGTGTCGCTGCTGGGCATCAGTATCCCCAATTTCTGGCTCGGCCCCATGCTGCTCATCGGCCTGGCCACCGCCATGCGGGTCGTCCCAGGGCTTGGCTGGATGTCGGATCTGGCGCTGCCCGCCCTCACGCTGGGCACCGCGCTCGCCGCCAAACTGTCGCGCATGACGCGCTCGTCGGTGCTGGAGACACTCAGCTCCGACTATGTGCGCACGGCCCGCAGCAAGGGGCTGACCGAGCGCGCGGTGATGATTCGCCACGTCCTGCGCAACGCCCTGATGCCCGTGGCCACCATCATGGGGCTTCAGATGGGAGCCCTTCTGGCCGGCGCCATCATCGTGGAGAAGGTCTTTGCCCGCCCGGGGGTCGGCACGCTGCTGCTCGAGGCGATCGAGATGCGCAACTACCGCCTCGTCCAGGGGTGTGTACTTGCG
>CALBXO010000724.1 GCA_937890335.1 uncultured Pseudomonadota bacterium
GACGACTTCGACGCTGCCTCCATCGGCCTGCGCTTCCTGCACGACCGGGTGCAGCAGGCCTGCTATGCCATGATCGACGAGGAGGCCCGAAACGCGGTTCACGTCAGCCTGGCCCGCCACGCCCTCGACAACACGTCGGACGACGAGATTGACGACAAGATCTTCAACCTCGTCGGACACCTCAACCTCGGTCGGGCCTGCATCACCGATCCCGCCGAGCGCCTCGAAGCGGCGCGCCTGAACCTCCGCGCTGCGAGGCGGGCCCGCAACTCTACCGCCTACGAGCCCGGCCTGGAGTGCATCCGCGCCTCCATCGGCTTCCTGCCCGACAACGCCTGGGACACGCAGTACGACCTGTCGCTGGCCCTGTACACCGAGCTTGTGGATCTGGAGTATCTGACGCTCGATTTCGAGAGCGCGGAGGCCGCCGCCGAGGTCGTCCTCGCGCAGGCGCGCACCGTCCTGGAGCGGATCCGTGTGTACGAGATTCGCATCCAGTACTACGTCGGCCAGAACCGGATGCCGCTGGCCATCGACACCGTCAAAGAGGTGCTCGAGCTGCTGAACATCCCGCTGACGGACGAGCTCCCGGCGGACCTCGACGTCACCCGTCTTGACGACCTCAAACGCATGACAGACCCGCGGTATCTCGCCGCGATGCGTATCCTGATGTCGTCCATGCCGGCCGTCTACATCGCGGCGCCGGAGCTGCTGCCCCTCGTCTCGTTCACGATGATCCGGCTGACCGTGCGGCACGGCGAGAGCCGCATCGCCTGCTACGCCTACTCACTCTACGCTCTGATCATGGCCGGTGTGCTGGGCGAGTTCGAGGTGGGGTTCCAGTTTGCCCAATTGGCGCTGCGCGTGCAGGAGAAGGTCGAGGCCGTCGAACTCGAATCCAAGGTCTACGCGCTCGTCTACATCTTCGTCCACCACTGGCAGCGGCACCTGGCCGACACGCTCGACGGACTGTTGCACGGCGTCAAGATCGGGATCGCGACCGGTGATGTGGAGTACGCCGGCTACAACGCCGTGCACTACTCGACCTTTTACCTGTTCTGCGGCGACGAGCTCGGCAGCGCCGACGCCCGCCTCAAACACTACGTAGACCTCTCGGCCGACCTCAAGCAGATGTACGGCTACTACTACACCCGCGTCTGGCGGCAGATGGTGCTCGGACTTCGGTTCACGGACGCGGACCACAGCCACATTTCCGGGGACGCCTTCGACGAGCACACGGAGACGGAGAGCATCGGCCCCATGCTGCCGGTCCTCTGTTCCCTGCACAGTGCGCGCATGATGCTGCGGTACTTCTACGGCGATTACCAAGGTGCCGCGCAGAGCGCTGCGTCCGCCGAGGAAGCGGTCGCGGCGGTGGCTGGTTTTGTCACCCCGGTCCTCATCGCGTTCTACCAGGGCCTGTCGCAGCTGGCGCTCTACCCAGAGCTCACGGGCGACGCCGCTGACGCCGCCCTCGCCAAAGCCGACGCCGACATCGAGAAGATGCGCATCTGGGCCGCCGCTCAGCCCGAGAACAACGCCCACAAATACGACCTGATGCGCGCCGAGCGCGCCCGCGCCTGCGGCGACCCTATTCAGGCCATCGGCCTCTACGAAGAGAGCATCGCTGCGGCCCACAAGTCGCGCTTCCTGCACGAGGAAGCGCTCGGCTTCGAGAAGGCCGCCACCCTCTACGACACCCTGCACAACGAGGAGGCAGCGCGGCACTACCGCCGCCGCGCCTACGACCTCTACACGCAGTGGGGCGCCGGCGGAAAATGCGCGGACATGATCGCCGCGTACCCATACCTTGAGTTGAACCGTACGGGCCTGTTCCGACCCGTGACGCTCACCGGAAGCACATCGACAGGGACGGGGTCCGGCAGCCTTGACCTCCTCTCGGTGGTCAAGGCCTCGCAGGCACTGGCCGGCGAGATCGTGCACGAGCGGCTGCTCGAGAAACTCATGGCCATCGTGATGGAGAACGTCGGCGCCGAGCGCGGTGTTCTCTTGCTGCATCGGGAGGACCAGGGGCTGGTCATCGAGGCGGAGGCGTTGGCGTCCACAGGCCAGGTCACCTTGTGCGCCACCCCCCTGGACGGGTTCGACCTCATCCCCAGCGCGATCGTTCACTGGGTGGAGCGCACCGGCAAGAGTGTCGTTCTCGACGACGCGGCCACCGACCCGCAATACGCCAACGACCCCTACCTGCAGACGCAGCGTTCCCGCTCGGTCCTGTGCTCACCCATTGTGCACACCGGGAAGGTCACCGGCGCGTTCTACTTTGAGAACAACCTGGCGCCGGGCGTCTTCACCGCCGCGCGCCTGGAGGTGCTCGGACTGCTCTCCGCGCAGGTCTCCATCTCCATCGAGAACTCCAAGCTCTACGAGCAGCTCGAAGACCACACCAAGAATCTCGAGGGAAAGGTCGAGGAGCGCACGCAGGAGCTGCGGGCCACCAATGGCGAGTTGCGCGACAGCCTGGAGAAGATCCAGCGGATGCAGCAGCAGATCATCGTCCAGGAGAAACTGGCCTCGCTGGGGACGCTCACAGCCGGCATCGCGCACGAGCTGCGCAATCCACTCAATTTCGTCACCAACTTTGCAAGCGTGAACATGGAGCTCGCCGGGGAGCTGACGGAGATCCTGGATGACGCCGGGGTGGATACGTCCGCTCTCAAGGAGGTCCGCGAGGTCGTCGCCGACATTGCCTCCACCAGCGAGCGCATCCACAGCCACGGCACCCGGGCTGCGAGCATCATCAGCAACATGCTACTCCACGCCAGCAACACGCGCACCGATCACGAGCCCTGCGACCTCAATGACGTCGTCGAGAACAGTGTCAACCTCGCCTACCACGGCGCGCAGGCCAAGGCGCTTGCCCTCCGGATCGACATTGAGCGCGATTACGATGCGAGCGTGGGGGCAGTGCAGATGTCGCGCGCCGAGATCGCGCGGGTCATCATCAACCTGGTCAACAACGCCTGCTACGCCACGCAGCAAAAGGCCGTCGGGCATCCCACGGGTTTCACGCCAACACTGACGGTGTCGACCCGGAACCTTGGCGACCGGGCGGAGGTT
The DNA here is from genome assembly GCA_937890335.1 of uncultured Pseudomonadota bacterium. Classification (GTDB taxonomy): domain Bacteria; phylum Myxococcota_A; class Bradymonadia; order Bradymonadales; genus CALBXO01. The sequence goes on from CALBXO010000724.1 coordinate 3,082, forward strand.
CGCATCCGGGACAACGGCCCAGGCATCGAGCA
>CALBXO010000725.1 GCA_937890335.1 uncultured Pseudomonadota bacterium
CCGTCCACGTCGGGCGTGCCGTCGCGCTGGATGTAGTATTCGACGACGCCGGGCTTGAAGTGAAGGTCCACGCCGGCGCTGGTCTGCCAGACGGTGCAGGCGAGGGCGTCAGTGCCGGTGAGGATACCGACGGACAGGACCGACAGGACGAGAAGGGTTCGTAGGTTCATCACACACTCCAAGTACAATGCAGTGTGCCGTGGTTCCACGATCCATGCCAGCGCCCCGCGCAGGGCGGGGCGGGCCAGTCAGTGGTAGTAGCTCGAAACGTCCAGGCCCATCTCTTCGTACTTGGGGCGAACGCGGTCGGTCATCATGCCCAGGCGACCGAGATTGGGCAGCAGGTTCTCGTTGAACACGATCTCGTTGAAGCTCTGCATCAAGTCGCTGGTGATCATCTTCTCCTCGAGCTCCTTGTAGGTGAGCTCCTTGCGGACCCTGGGGCCGAGGTGTTGCCAGTACATCTTGATGAGATCCCGGAATCCGCCGCCGCTGTTGCGGGTGAAGGCCACGGAGCGGACCAGCGCGAACGCAAAGTCCTCGACCTCTTGGCGGTCCTGCTCGTCGAGCTCCTCCACGCTGCCTTTGATGGCGTCGAGCCCAAATCCCACGTGCCGCCCCTCGTCTCGCATGACGAATTTGAGCATGTCGACGAGCAACGGGTCGCGGGTGATCTCCTTGGTCACGGCAAAGGTGCCCAGGGCGTAGCCCTCGACCAGCACGAGCATGCCGATGGCCTGTTTGCGCCAGTTGTCGGTGCTGAGGAACGCGTCGATGACGAACTTCACGCCGAAGTCGATGTCGTGGATGCGCCCCGGCTCCAGGTAGCGGCTGAAGACCTCGATGTGGCGCGCCTCGTCCATGGCCTGGCTGGCCAGGAAGAGTTTGCCGTCCATGTCCCGGTGGTGGTTGACGAGCTGGGAGGCGAGCATCAACGCGCCCTGCTCGCCATGGAGGATCTGGGACATGGTCCACTCGATCTCCACGTGGCTCAGCTCGATGAGGGTCTCCTCGTCGAGCAGGTGGTCAATGCCGATGTTCAGGGCGAGGAAGGAGTCCTCGTTGACGGCCAGCTCGGTGCGGGGCAGACGCTTGCTCCAGTCCACGTCGCGCTTGGGGTCCCACCCCTTTTGCTTGGCTACGTCGTAGAGGCGCGCGCCCCGAGGGCAGTCGGACTGGTACTTGAGATTCCAGATGGGCTCCATCTTCCCGCGTACGGAGCGCTCCTGGGCGATTCCGCCGGAGGCAGCGCGGAAGATGAAGTGCCCGAACTTCTCGCGGGTGATGTTGTAGACGTCCTGGAGGTACGTGAGCCGGGGGTCACTCCACATATGTCGCCTCTTCGCGCGGCCGTCGCCGTCTTGTGCGTCTTGAACCCTGTTGCGCAGCGCGCCGGAGTCTCCGACGCGCTACCGACCTTCGGTGGCCGAGCCGCGAATCCATTGCGGCATGTTCAAAATCCGAACGGCGGTTCGGTTTGTCAACAAGAAAGTGAACGCCGGTTCGGTTTTCTTCCTTGCGGACTGGGGCTCTGTGGCGCAAACTTTTGAAGGCATGGCGCACGATCCCTCAAATGAACTTCGGCCTGGTCGGCGGCGACCGACCCAGAGCCGCGCGCGGCGGACGCAGCGATCCATTCTTGAGGCGGCGCGCGCGTGTTTCAACGAGCACGGATTTCAGAGCACGACGATCAAGGAGATCGCCTCGGCGGCGGGTGTTTCCGTCGGCGCCATCTACGAGCACTTCAAGGACAAGGCGACCCTGTTCCGCGAGGTGGGGCATATGGAAGTGCTGCGCCTGCGCGACGAGAGTTTTCTGCCGTTCCAGGACGCGCTGGACGGGGACCTCCCGAGCGACGTTCCGGTTCCCGTGCACCTGATCCAGCTTGGCATCCGTGGATCGGTCGAGAGCCAGAAACGGTTTCCGCGGCTGCTGGCCGAGCTCGTGGAGCGGACGCCACACGAGCCGGAGATGCTGGCGTTTGTGGATCGGGTCCACGACGAGGCAGCGCGGTTCATCGAGGGACTCATTGTGCTGTTCAAGGCCCGCGAACCCGGGGCGGATGCGGCGTTGGCTGCCGGAATCATCCTGCCCATGTGCGAGGCCACCGTGCGGCATTTTGCTCTGCGTGAGTCGACGTTGAGCGAAGAGCAGGTCATTGAGGAGCTGACCAAAGTTGTCGTCGGTTACCTGTTCCCCCCCGGGGCGGGATGAAGTGCCGCCGATGGGGGGTTTGACGTGGGCGGGCGTTCGTCTATCCTGCGCGCGCTTCTGGAGGACCCAACCACGGCTCCCATGACCCGTAAACTCGCCATCCTTGCCCTTGTTCTCGTGTCCCTGGCACTCGGACTGACGCTGTCTGCGTGCAGCGAAGTGACCGAGACCGCTGACGACTGTACGAGCGACGAATTCTTCGACAAAGCGGCGCAGCTCTGCCGCGTGTGCCCCGCGCTCGAGGTGCCGGAGTGCCCTGTGGGGTGCGGGGTGCTGGTGGGAGAAGACGCCAGCGGCTGCGCCACGGCGGAGTGCCAGTGCGACGTGTGCTCCGACGGTCAGTTCTACGACAGTGACCGGCTCGAGTGCCTGGCGTGCCCGGCGTTGTCGGAGGCCACGTGCGGTGACGGCTGTGTGCCGGCCGGCACGACGCTGAGTTCTGACGGGTGCGAGACCCTCGCGTGTGACTGCGATGGCCCCTGCGCCCGTGGTGGTGCCTGCGGCGATTGCCCCGCCACCGACTGCGGCGACGCCGTCTGCGGCTGCGAGGCGAGCTACACTGGAGATACCGACGACTCTGGCTGCGGCGTCTTCGCGTGCGTGTGTCCCGACGAGATCCCCGACACGCACGAGATTGGTGACGACGGCGCCTGCCGTCCGCGCGCGGAGTGAGCGCCGGACCTCGGTCGGGCACCCTGTCCGTGTCCTCGCTCCCCGGCCCCCTCGGGCTCGCGCTCTTCACACGCGCAAGCGCCCTCCACCGCACACTTCAGACTACTGTGGGACAGTGCGTCGATTTGATCCTGACGGACAACCGGCGCTCGATGTTGCACGTGCGACGGGCCGAGATGCG
>CALBXO010000726.1 GCA_937890335.1 uncultured Pseudomonadota bacterium
CTAGGAGCGTGTATCACATTGGCTCCCGTCGCCTCGCCGGCCAAACAACACCGCCTTCCGCGCGGCCTGCGGCCGACGATGCTGCGGCATCGCCGTCCTGCGACCGCACGAAATTCGGCGCTGTTTGTCTCGCCGGGGCTCGGTCCGCCAATGCGTACACGCTCCGAGGCTAGGCACCAGGTGGCGGGCGCTTGGGCGGGGTAGGAGCTCCAGTCTTCACTGGAGTTCAATGACGGTCAGGTCGGCCGCGTTGGGGTTGGACTCCCGTTCGTAGCGCATCATGAGGAGGGCGCCGCCGCTGTCATCGGTGCCCAGGCGCGGCAGCAGTCCGATCTTGGCGGGGAGGACGTCTTCGATGGCAGACCACGAGTCTGCTCCCGCCGGCAGGCGCAGCAGACCCGCGGATTGGGTGCGAAACGCGATGGTGAAGAGGGCTTCACCCTCGCTTGTAAGCGCGAGATCATGCGGGTCGCAGCACTCCAGCTCCGGACCGGCGATGATGCTCGGCGTGGCGAACGCGCTGCCGTCAAAGGCCGAGTAGGCCCATCGGTTCTCGGAGTCGATGAGCTGACCCTCGGGGTCAACCGACCGGTTGATCCACCACGACACGCCAGCGGTCCCATCCGGGCCCACGGCCACATCGATCTCCTTGGCCTCACAGTACTCCAGCCCTTCGATTCCGCCGATGGGCATTGGGGCGCCAACTGGACCGTTGGCGTCCAAAATCTGGCCGAGCATTCCCGTGAACTCTTCCGGCGGCCCCGTCGCCTTGATGTTTGAGCACACTGAGCCGTCCGCGTCTCGAAAGGGCACGTAGACGGCCAGGATTCGGCCGTCGCGCAGCGCAACCACCTCGGCATGTTTGAACGAATTGAACGCCGTCGCCGGGTCGGACAATGTGGCCACGGTCGAGAGATTCCAGGCTCCGGTCGCCGCTGAGAACCAAGCCAGGTTGAGTTGGAGAAACTGGAGAGTGTCTTCCCCGGGCGTTAGACATTCCAACACCGCGAGCACCGCGACATCGCCGGCGGTGTTCATCGCAACGTCCGCAATCGCTCCGAGGGTCGGGATCGAGGTGAGCCCCTCGGCCAGCCCGCCGCAGCCAGGCAGCTCGGCCCAGCGCGCGGCCGGCTCCGACGCCGCCGACCATTCGCCCGAGACATAGCGGCTCGTGTGAAGGGTCGCGCGCTCCGGATAGGTAAACAACACCATCGCTTCAAAACCAGTGGCCGTGTCATTGGCAGCCGCCCAGAGGTCCGCGTTGTCGGTCAGACCACCGGCGTCCACCAGGGCCAGGTTCTCCAGCGGAACGCTGCCACTGAAGCCGCTCCCCGGGGTGTACACGTTGGCGAACACACTGGAGAACCCGCCGTTGACGTGGCGGGCGTCGGGTTGCCGGAACGCCACGACAGCGTTGGCACTCGGCGCACCTACCAGCTCGTATCGTGAGACGTCCGCATCGTTGTCATCCACCTCCACCGCGACTCCCAGCGTGCCGGCCCCGGGATCGTAGACCCGCGCCACCAGATCGTTGGCAGTCTCGTGGTAGTAATTGGACTCCGTCCAGGTCAAGATCGCGGATCCATCCGCGGCCACAACCATGTCGGGCCCCTTCGCTTTCGCCCAGACATTGGCCTGCTCGCCAAGCTCTACAGGCTCGGTCTCGTGGAATGGCCGCAGCGAGCCCCCGAGCGTCAGGCTGCCCTCATAGGTGGTGACGCAGATCTCCCCGAACTGAGAACGCTCGATCGTAACAGTGGCGTCGGCTGCGCCAGCGCGGAAGGCAAAGTCGATAGTGAGCGTGTCGAAGTCAAACGTCCGCTCGAATGTCGCAGAGCACGTCTCCTGGTCGAGCACGCCGGGAAAGCCGAAGCCAAACGCTTCCAGCGACGTGGCCTGGCCGGTGATACGCCAGAACGCGCGGTTGACGTCGAGATTGTAGGGGTCGCAGGATCCGGTCGCCCCGGTCTGAACCCAGTCCCCGACGTAGTTCCCGTCCGGTTGGCAGCCACCGGCCCCAAGGCGGCTGGGCGAGACGTCCAGCACCATCTGCTCGCCTTCGGCGGCGAAGAGTAGCTCGTCTCGCTTGGGGTGCCAATCGAGGTTGCAGCCCGCTCCGAGGTCCGTGACCTTGAGTCGCTGGAGCTCCTGACCGCTCGGGAACGCCAGCACGCGAATCTGCTGGTTGCCGACCGGCGTGGTGCCGTCGATTTGAAAACCGCTCTCCACACCGTACTCGGCCAGGGCCAGCCGGTCGCCCGTCGGGCTCCACGCTACGCACTTGAAAGTCGTAGCGCAGGCTTGACGGCACGTCGCCTCGATCGTGGTCAAGCAGCTCTCCGTGCAAAAGTCACCGGGCTCGGCTTTCAGCGCCAGGATCTGCGTGCCACCGGCGGTCACGACGCTCCCTGCGTCGCCGTTCAGCACGGCCGTGTGGGTCCCATCGGGGCTGACGCGCTCGAGGTCGGGCCCACCCATGAGCCGCAGCGCCTCGATCTGCGCAGGATCGGTCTCCTCCCGGATTACCTCTCCTGTGTTCGCGTCGCGATACCGTAGAAGGCCATCAGGTGATCCCCCGTTGGGCACGTGTGACGTGACGAGCTCACCATTGTCATCGGGGACCCAGGCCGCGCCCCCTACGTACGCCGACCACAGTTGCTGGCCCTGTGCGTCGCTGACGATGAGAAGAGACTTGTTCCGGCCAGTGGCGCCACCTGCCTGCGCCTTGTTGGTCCCCTTGTCGGCAGCGCTAAGCCAGAAGATGCGGTCGCCCTCAGGGCTGTAGCGGGCGCTGCGTACGTCAGCCTCGGGCAGTACCTGCGTCGCAAGGACGGCCCCGTCCTCGGGGTTGCGAAGCTGAAGCACCCCGGAGCGGTACTGGAGTTGAAAATCGTAGGGCAACGCCAGGAGCGTGGCGCTGTCGGGCGAAAAATCCCCGAGCCGGTGTCCCTCCTGCTCGCGCCACAGCCAGGATTCGGACTCGAGATCCAGAACGGCGATACTGACGTGCGCCCGAAACCCGTTGGTCTCTTCGGTGAAGGACTGCACGGCAACCCATTTTCCATTCGGGCTAACCCGTAGGCCGGGCCCGGACGGAACACCGCTGAGTTGGATGCTCGTTGGCCGCTGGGATGTGAAGAGCACCTCACCGGTCACGCCATCCAACAAACCAACCCGGAGCAATTTGTCGAGAGTTACGAGCCGCTTTCCATCGGGGTGCCGCACCACGGCGATGACGTCGACATCGACCCCAATGCGACGCAAGACCGCACCCGTCGCGGTGTCGAACGTAACCAACTCCTGGGCCTTGAGCGCTTCGGCGATGTTCTCGCCCGTCAATCGGGGGGCGGCGGTGACCAGGGTCAGCTCCGACGAGTCGGCGGAGAACCAGGCGTCGCGCGGTCTGCTGATCGCGGTCCATCGTCGCTCGGTACTCGTCGCCGGCGTCGTGATCCAGACTCCGCCCGCGCCACATACAGCGGCCCCATCGATGATCGGACACTCCGAGTCGCCAAGCGGGAGCAACAGCAGGTTTGCCTGTTCGGCGTCGACATCGAATAGCGCCAGATGCCCGCTCGACTCGTCCCAGCCCACGAGGAGCTGCCCGTTTGGCGCGTACCGGAGGCCCGAGGCGCCGATCTCGGGCGCGAACATCCGGCGGATCTGCCCGCTCTCCCGCCCCCACTCGAGTGGGCCGGAGATCGAGCGCTCCACGTTGTAGCTCCAGGCGAGGTTCAGAGCGAACCGATCGGGTTCGGTTGGGTGAAACGCGAAGGCTGAAGTGACCAGCTGGTCAACGGTGCCGGTCGGCGCAAGCGTCTCGGCATCCCAAAAATAGAGGTGGCCGCCGCTACCGGCGTCAATCGACTCGTTCGCAAACCGGTTCGTGACCGACGCGATCAGAGAACCGTCCGGGCTAAACCGGGCAAATTTCTGACCCGCCGACGTGCGCCAGAGCGTGTCTGTTGGCTGAACTGTCGGCTGGCCAATCACTCGCGCAGTCGCCTGCCCGACGACGTTCGGCCCCGATGAGCTACGGATCTCCACGGTGTACTCGCCCTCCAGAGACGGCGCGGTCCACACAAACTCGTTCGCGAACGTGTTGCCGTCTTCGTAATACGGCGGCGCGAAAAACACGGCGGGGCACGTCCCTACCAGGGTCAGGGTCTCGCCGGCGATGACCTCGAACTCGGAGGGCGTGATACTGCAGGTACCGGTCTTCTCCTCCTCCGGAACGCCACCGCAGGACAACAGGAAGACGGCAGCCCATGAGAGCGTGCGCCACTTTGTGTTCATTTCGACCTCACGGATTGCACGGCACGCTCATCAGGGGTCCGGCCCACCGGATCTTGCATTCCACGACACCGGGGACCTCTGGTGTCATGGGCAATTCGCGCAGCGTCTTGATGCCTTCGCCGGTGTCGTGATCGAGAATCACGCGCCAGTTCTGGCCCTGCGCGCGAACAAAGCGGCAACTGTCGGGCACGCGCACGGAGCGGCCCGTGGCCCCCGACAACGCCCCGTTGTCGGAGATGGTGTAGCGCGTCAGGTGGTTTGGGTGGTCGCGAGGAGATCGCGACATGCCTGGTACTCGGCTCCGGCAAGGAGCTCGCCATTGAACTGGACCTCATAGCAGCCGTCGACCTCACAGGGCGGCGTGGCCCGCGGGTCCTCCGGCAGCGTGAGGGTGTTGGGTTTGGCGCCCGCATCATGGCTGATCGAGCCCGTGATCAGCAGAGGCGTCCCGAAGTCGGGCTCCGCCGGGTCGTAGACAACCTTCTCGATCTCGACCTCCGCTCGGAGCGACCAAACCGGCTCGGCGAGCTGCATCGGGGTGAAGTTCACGTTGGGGGTATAGGTCAGGGTGCCGCCAACGATGGTCCAACGCTGGACGACCCGCAACGTGCTCCCCGTCGGGTTCACCGTGCAATCCCCGGCGTCCCTGGCGAGCACGGCCTCCAGCCCTCCGGTGTAGCCGTCGTCATCGACGCCCTGGATTTGGCAATCGGTGC
>CALBXO010000727.1 GCA_937890335.1 uncultured Pseudomonadota bacterium
CTCCAAGACCCGCATCGCCGCATCCGAGATCTGGAGCTGAGGCTTGCCGACGTCCGCAGCGATCTCCTTGAGCAGGACGCGCGTCAGGGGCGCGATGTCCTCCGGACGGTCGCACAATGGCGGGAGTTTGACCGGGAACACGGCCAGCCGGTGGTACAGGTCCTCCCGAAACTCGCCCGCGTCCACCATCGCCAGCAGGTCGCGGTTTGTCGCGGCGACCCAGCGCACATCTACCTCGATGGTCTGGTTGCCACCCACTCTTTCGAACCGCCGCTCCTCGAGCACACGCAAGAGCTTGGCCTGCAGGTCGAGCTTGAGCTCACCCACCTCATCCAAAAAGAACGTGCCCCCGTCGGCCAGCTCAATGCGCCCCTGTCGGCGGGCCGTGGCACCCGTGAAGGCGCCCTTCTCGTGCCCAAACAGCTCACTCTCGAGCAGCTGCTCGCTCAGCGCCGCGCAATTGACGGCCACGAACGCACCGCGCCCTCGCGGACTCCAACCGTGGACCGCGCGCGCAGTCACCTCCTTGCCGGTCCCGCTGTCGCCGAGGAGCAGGACGGTGGCCGTGGTGGGCGCGACTTTCTTGAGCGCAGTCACCACGGGCTGCATCACCGGCGCACCCCATGTCAGGATCACATCCGTCACCGGTGCCACCCGGCTCTCCCGCTCCGCCGCCGCCAACAGGCGCTTTCGCTCCACAGCCCGCTCGACGAGCAGCCGCAGCTCCGCCAGACCTGAGACAGGTTTCTGCAGGAAATCAAACGCGCCAAGCTTCATGCACTCCACGGCGACCTCCACGGTGCCGTGGGCCGTCAGGACAATGATCTGCAACTCCGGTTGCTCGGCGGCCGCCGTTCGCACCACGGTGAGACCGTCGGCGCCGGGCATCCGCAGATCGGTCAACAACACGTCGTACGCGCGCTGTTTGAGGCGCATCACGGCCTCAATCCCATCCACAGCCGTCGTCACTTCGTGACCCACCAGCTCCAGCGCCTCGCTCAGGAAGCTGCGCACCCCCGGCTCGTCTTCTGCGATGAGAATTCTCGCCACGTCGCCCCTCAGGTCCTGGGAAGGCGCACGGTGATTACCGCGCCGCCGTCCGGGTGGTTGTGTGCCTCGATGGTCCCCTGGTGGGCCTCGACGATCTGCCGGGAGATCGCCAATCCGAGGCCCGTGCCCGTCACACGCGAGGTCACAAACGGATCAAAAATGGTGGGCAGCAGGTCCAGTGGGATGCCCGGCCCGTGGTCGCGCACCTCGTACACGAGATGATCCTCCACGAGCGTCACCCGTGCCTCAATCCGGACCTCCTTGCCGCCGGCCTTCACAGCGTTGCGCAGGATGTTGGTCAGCACCCGGTCCAGGCGGCTGGTGTCGAGCTTCCACGAATCCGGGGCGCCGCGGTCCAGGACCTCGATGTTGCCACCAACCCGCGCCGCCGCATCGCGCAGCAGCTGCGCCGGGCTCGCGCTGGCCTCCAGGACCTTGCCGGACCGAATGAACACCAACAAGTCATTGGTCAGCGCCTCGAGCCGTACCAGCTCCCCCACCACCTGCTCCGCCTTCTTCCTCGCGCGCCCCTCCTCCAGGAGCTCCACAAGCAGCTGCGCGTGGCCTTTGGCGCTGGTCAACGGGTTCCGAATCTCGTGGGCCATGGTCGCGGACATCTGGCCGAGAGCCGCCAGACGACTGTGCTCCTCGAGCGCCTCGGCCGCGATCTCGCGCTGGAGCAGCATCCACCAGAACGCGAGGGTCCCGAGCGCGGCGAGCAACGCGGCAAAAAGGCCGATACCGAGCATGGTCCGGGCCCGCGCGCGCAACTCGGCGGCCATGGTAGCCCTGAACTCCACGATCACGGTCGGCGGAGCGAACCGCGGTCCACCCGGCCCGGGTGGGCCGACCACGTGAGGCGGACGCCCCGGTCCAAAGCCAGGGCCTCGCCCGCGCGGCCCGCCGACGGGCCCCACGCCCGGCGCTCTGCCCGAAGGTCGCCGCGTCCCCGCTCCAGGCGGAGACGGAACCAGCACGACCCGGGCGACGCCGCGACGCTCGACAAACGGCGCCTCACCGTCCAGGACCGCCGCACCCGACTCAATCCAGGTACCGCTCGCCTCCACCAGCGCCAGGTACGAGACACCCAATTCGGCGTTCTCCGCTACAATCGCGTCGAGCGTCGCCGCCGTCGGCGGGGCATCCCCTTCCCGCATGGCGTCGTGGACCCCATCCCGGACGGCGTCCAGGAGCAAGCGCCCCTGCCCTTGCGACACGACGTCAGCCGCCTCCTGGATTCCACGGTGGACCGACAAGCTCGCCCAACCGAGCAACGCGCTCAGGCACACGCCGGCCAGAAGCAAACCGGTCCGAATCACACGGGGCTGCAACAGCGTCTTCATCTACGCGCCACCATCGCAGCATCAGTCTCGGGCGCACACCTCATTGGGGTGCCCGCTCAGGGCAAACTGCGAGGGTCCGTCAACAGACCGGTGACCGCGGACGCAGCCGCCACCGCCGGCGACACCAGGAACACAGGTCCTGGCGCCCCCATCCGACGCGCAAAGTTCCGATTCGTGGTCGACGCCGTGGTCTCACCTTCCAGCGGAATGCCGGGCCCATTGCCGATGCACGACCCACAGCCCGGCTCGGAGATCACAGCGCCCAGGCGCGCAAAGACATCCAGGAGTCCGTCCGCGGCCGCATCCCGCGCCACATCCGCCGACGACGGTGTGACCGTCAACCGGACACCCGGCGCAAGCGCCCGCCCTCGCAGCACCGCGGCCGCGGCCCGCAGATCCGCCAGTGACCCTCCGGTACAGGAGGCGATCACCACATTGTGGATCGCCACATGCGCGTGCTCGCTCAAGGGAGCGCGGTTGCGCGAGTCGCCGGGGGTCGCAACCGTCAACGGCACGTCGTCCAGGTCCACGCGAAGTACCCGCGTGTACGTGGCGCCCTCGTCCGCGTGCACGAAGAGGTCAGTGGCATCGACACCGCGCCGGTCGCGGAGGAAGACAGCGATCGGCTCACAGGGTTCGACGACCCCGGTCATCAGACCGCCCTCCACGGTCATATTGGTCAACACGCTGAGCTCGTCCACATCCCACTGCGCCAGCGCCGGGCCGCCAAACTCCACGACGCACGTGTCCGTTGGGCTCGTGCGCCAATGCTCCTCGCGGAAGTAGGGGTCGCCGATGATGTGCAGGATGAGGTCCTTGGGGGAGAGCACACCCTTGGCGTCCCCATGGATCTCTACCCGCACGACCTTGGGCACGGTCACCGGGATCAGACCCGTGCGCCACGCAAAGGCCATCGCGGTGCTGCCTACACCAAACGCGAACGCGTTGAGCACCCCTGCAGTGGGCGTGTGCGAATCCGTGAGAACGATGATGTCCCCTGGCAGCGCGTAGTCCTCCACCACGATGCGATGACACACACCGGGCGGGTACGCGCGTCCGGGACCATGGAGCCGAATGGAGTTCTCCTCGCACAGCGCGACCATCTCCTGCGTCAAACGCCGCGCCGGCGCCAACCGGCTGCGCTTGACGTGCTCCGGCACCGTCGCGTGGTCGATGAGAACAAAGTGATCCTCAAACGCCGCCACGAGCTCAGGGCGCGACAACGGCGCGTCTCCAAACGTGTCGCGGTACAGGGACATCACCATGCCCGCCGTGTATTCGTGAACCCCTCGGAAAGCCGCCTGGCACAGCACCTGCTCACCCGGCGACACCGCCCCGATCCCAAACGATTCCTCCCCCGTCCAGACCTGCCGTGCGATGAGCTTCTCTACGATGTTCATGGCGCGGACGGGACGCTGCACCGCGTAGCTCGGTTGCACCTGCCCCGCCAGCAACCGTCGCCCGTAGGGCAGCAGGCCACCCTCCGCGGCCACAGCGCGGAAGAACGGCGGAAGCTCCTCGCGCAGTGCGTCCAGATCCACGTCCTCGCCGGCCTCCAACCGCGCCAGCACCGCTCGATCTGCGGTGAACGGCATGCCGCCGTACACCATGTTCTCCTGGAAGATCCGCTGGAACGAGTCTGCGACCACCAGCTCCACGCCGGCGCCCCGATGTGCGACCACCGCCTGCTCACGGGAGGACCCAGACCCGTAGGCATCCCCTCCGACAATCACCTGGAACCCGCCGCCACGGACATCGTCCTGGTGGACCGCGTCCAGGAAGTTCTCCAGAAAATAGGGGCCCAGCACCTCGGGCGTGTACCCCAGGGTGCACGCGCGGCCAGAGATCATGGCGTCCGTGTTCACGCCGTACACGTAGGGGTTGCCCGCAACATCGGGACTGCCGCCACTGAGCTGCGATTGAAGGAGCGCCGGGTCCTCGACCAGGTGCAGAACTCGTCCGGTAAGCTTCAAGTAGATCCTCCTCGGAGCAGGCATGGAACAGTACAGTTTGCCTGCAACTCGGATCAACAGCCGCGCGCCGCAGGCCGGACACAAGCCGAACGCACCCACGACACCCGGCCTTTTCGCACCACAAATCCGAGATTCGGAAAATAGCACTTGCTGAACGGATGTCAAGCGATTATTGTCACCTGGCTTTGACCCGCTCCGTGTAACGGCTCGCAACGGCGACAGGTTGCTCGGGGCAGGCGTGAGGACGATGCTCCAGGGTGTACCAACACGGCGTTGGGCCGGCCGATCACGGGCCCGATCGCCCACGGAGGTGGAAAAACATGAGCGACAACCCCAAACACCCTCTCATCCGCGACCACCGCGTGTTCGTCTCATGCGGCGTGTGGGACTGTCTGAGTGCTCGCATCGCAGAGCGCGCAGGCTTCAAGACGGTGGTCGTCAGCGGGTACGCCGTCAGCGCTTCCTACCTCGGTGAGCCCGACTTTGGGCTCCTGACCATGACGGATGTCCTGGACGTGGCGCGGCGCATCATCCGCGTCACCTCGGCTTCCGTCATCGTGGACGGTGACACCGGGTTTGGCGGCGCCCTCAACGTACAACATTTCGTCCGCGAGTTGGTGCAGATGGGCGCCCGCGGCGTGATCCTGGAAGACCAGACATGGCCCAAGCGCTGCGGGCA
>CALBXO010000728.1 GCA_937890335.1 uncultured Pseudomonadota bacterium
ACTTCCTTCTTGTCGTCCTTCAGGCTGACCAGAACCGACTTCTCATGGTCGCTCAGGACCAGGTTCTCGTAGGCCTTGATCCGGGCGAACTGGCAGTGTTTGGCGTGCTCGCCCTTCGGCTTCTCCGTGATGACCTTCTTGTATTGCTGGGCAGCCTTCTCATACTGCTTGAGCTCGTCATAGAGGATTTCCGCGAAGTAGAAGCGGGTGTCGTAGGCGTACTCGCTGTCCGGGAACTTCTCCAGGAAGAGCTCGTAGTCCTTGGCGGCCTGCGCGTAGAGCGCCGGGTCGTTGTCCTTCTGTGCGCGTTGGTGGTACTCCGTCGCCAGCTGGCCCAGGTAGCCCTCCGCCATGAGGCGAGCGTTGCCCAGGGCCTTTTTGTCAGACTGGTTGGCGCCCCACCACTTCCCGTTCTTGTCGAAGTAGCCAATCATCTGGCGGACAGACTTCTCCCACTCCTCACGCACACCGATCTTCTTCTTGGCGTCGATGATCGACTCCCAATAGTCGGGCGAGCGCACGTCGTTGGGGTTGTCGGCCAGGAGGTACTCAAAGATCTCGATGCGGGGCTCGCTCTTGCCCTGGTCGTCCAGGAGGCTCGCCATCTGACGCAGCTTCTTGTGGGCCCACTCCTTCTCGCGGCGTTTGAGGAAATAGTCGCGCGCCTCGCGCCAGCCGCCGTCGATCTCGACCCAGGAGACGATGAGATCGTTCATCGCCTGGTTGGCAAAACCGAGCTTCTGGTCGCTCTTCTCCGTCTGCTCGATGACGCTCTTGAACGTATCGACCGCGGCCCGGTACTCCTTCTGGTTGTAGAGAACCCACGCGAGCTTGTAGAGCGCGTAGTTGTAGAGCGGCGTGCCCTTGAACTCGAGCACGGCCTCGTAGCTGAGCTTGGCCGGCGTGAGCAGGTTCTGCTCAAACCAGAACTCCGCGATCTGGAGGTGGGAGTCGGGGATGTACTTGGACTGTGGGTAGTTCTTGACCAGCCGGGTGAGGAAGGAGACGGCCTCCTTCTTCTTCTCGGCCTTCATCAGGCCATCACCGAGGCGGAAGATGACCTCATCGAGCCGCGGGTAGTCCGGGAACTGCTGCAGCACCGACTTGTACACGTCCAGGGCGGTCGAGTAGTCCGCCACCGGCTCCTTGCAGGAACCCTCCGGCAGCGTCTCGTCGGCCACCGCCTCAAGGCACTTGAGCCACTCGGCCCGCTTGAGGAGGTTGTCGTAGTTGAGCACCTCATACATCAGCTCCGCCTTCTGGAAGAGCATGTCCGCCTTGCGGGCGTGGTCGGGGCGCTTCTCCAGAATGCGCTCGATCTTGTCGATCTGCTTCTGGTTCAGGCTGCGGATCTTCTCCTGAAGTCGTTTGACCTCAGCGGGATCCCGTGTGCTGGCGTTGAGGTCGTCGAGGCTCGCCGAGGGGCCCTTGGCCACCTCTTCGCGCTTCTTCTTCTTGGCGTCTTCTTTCTTCTTGAGAGCCTCGGGAAGGTCGGGGATGTCCGACTTCTTCTTCGCCGCAGGCTTCGCCGGCTCTTCCTGCGCTACGACACTTCCAGCCGACCCGCAGAGCAGGGCCAGTGTGAGAGTCGCTGCGAGGACGGATGGGTACTGCTTGATCATTCTTCGATGCACTCCGAATTCAGGAACCCACGGTAGTTCGCAATCTCATCGACCCAGTACTCGCCCTCCCAGGGCCAGAACTGCCAGTCGTCCGCCACGACGAACAACGTCGTCCCCTCAGCCGCAGTCGGTGCCACATAGTCCGGATTGATGAGCTGGCGCTTGACCTCGTCGGCCCGCGCAGCGTCGATCTCGAAGTCGATCTCGTCCGCCTTGACGCTCCACTCGGTCAGGTCCTGGTCCATACCCGTGAGGACCTGTTGGACGCGGATGCCAGCCTCAAGCAGCTGTGTGCGGCGCGCGTTCTCCACGCGCTCGAGTACGGTCTCGCCGAACTCGCCCAGGGGTCCCAGGTTCGCCTGCAGCTTCTTCTTCTCGTTGGTCAGGTTCTTGATGACGCGGTAGGCGTCGTGGAACTCCACGTTGTTGAGCACGCCCTGCACGAAGATCATCGGCAACCCGCGGTCCTCGCCCGTGCCCCGCTTCTCGTAGATGCTGACGACGGTGTCGTAGTAATCCTCGGGCTTGAGCGTGTTCTGCAGGAAGTTCTGCAGAAGCGGCTGCCGGTCCAGGTAGCGTCGCTTGAAGCTCACGACCGCCTGCTTGGCCACATCAAAGCGGCACAGGTTCAGGTAGACCGTCGCCTCGAGGATGTAGAGGTCGGGGAAGTACCACTGCGCGTAGTACGGCGAGTGGAGCGACTGGAACGCGCCGACGGCGCGGTTGTAGTCGTTCTTGAGAAAGTAGGTCCAGGACGACTCAAACAGCGCCGTCGAGCGGCGCGGCGAGAGCTTCGGCACCTTGCCGTAGTAGTAGAGCGCTCCCTCGTAGTTGGTGGCTTCGTACGCGACGCGGGCCAACGCCAGGAAGCCGAGCTCGCGAACTTCCTGGTCGGAGTCGTCGATCGTCTCCGCCGCGACAATCGCGTTCTGGAAGTTCTGGACGGCGGAACGGTACTTTTTGACCTCGGGATCGATCTGCGCGACGCCGGTCAGGTAGAGCGCGTTGGCCTTGATGGGGGAGTCGTCCCGCACCTTGCCGAGGTATTTGAACGCCAGATCGAGCTTGTTGTAGTCGTAGAAGAAGCGGCCCAGGTAGTAGTTGAAATCGTCCTGGAACGCCGGGTCGAGGTTCTCCACAAAGAACTGGGTGAGGTCCTCGAGCTGGGGCGGCTGGTAGTTCGTCTCGCGCGTGATGGTCCGAAGCATGTAGAACGCCTCGACGAAGTTCGGCTTCTCCGCGCCCTTCTGCAGCACCTCGAGCACGGGGCCCGCCGCGCCGGAGTAGACGCCTTCGCGGAAGAGCGCCTTACCCAGGCCGAACTTCGCGCGGTAGAACTCGTCGCTGTCGGGGTCCGGCGTGAGGCTGAGGAACTCCAGGAAGATCTTGGCCGCCGCCATGTTCCGGCCGCGCTGCATCAGGCGCTCGGCCTCGGCCAGCTGGGCCACCATGCGGTTGAGCTCCGCCTCCTGTGACTTGCGGACCTCATCCTGCTTGCGCAGCTTCTCGGCTTCCGCCTTGATGCGCGCGTCGTCCTCCGCCTTCTTCCGGGCGGCATCCTCTGCGAGGGCGTCGGGATCCGACTCTGCCGGACCCACCTCGTCAGCAGGTGCCACCTCGCCGTCGCCAGACCCTCCGTCCTTTGGAGCGGTCTGGACCAGCACGTGGCCGTTGTCCGTCAGGAACTTGATCAGGTCATCTCCCGATCCAAGTGCCCTGAGCTTCTCCACGTCTGCCTTGGTCAGGTTCAGCGGGCCGGAGCTCTTGACGACGTTGATGATGACGGCGTCGGGGACCTTCTGCTCCTTGAGGGCGATCAACTCGTCCTTTGTAAGGGCAAAGGCGACGGTGCTCCACAGGAGCACCACCAGCGCCAGGGCGGTAAATACGAGACTTTTGTAACGTCTAACGGGCTTCATCGTGCTCAGACCAGTGCTGCGCTCAATTCTCTTCGAACCGACTCACCTGGGGAAACGGTAGATCCCTCAACCGCCCAGGAAGAAGAAGGAGACACCGAGCGTGATTTCGCTCGGCGTGGCGACGCCGCCGCCAACCTTCTGGAAGATGAACTGCCGAAAATCGAGCCGCAGCGTGAATGCCTCCGTGAGGAAAGCACGCAGACCCGCCCCGATGATTCCCTCGGGCTTGAACTGACTCTCGGTAGCCGTCCGCTCCTCGTTCGGAGAGTCGGTCTGCACGACGCCAAATCCTGCCGCCAGGTTGATGTCAAAATGGCTCAGCTTGCGCTGGAGAAGTGCGAGCTTTCCGTAGAACGGGCTCCACACCACTGAGCCGCCAACCCGCCAGACCTGGATGTCGAGCAGGTCGACCTCGGCCTGGATGTTCGCGTTGTTCTTGAGGAACTCCGTGAGCTCCGAATCAATCTGCACGGGCGAGCCCGTGTAGCTGCCTGCCACCTCCAGGGAGATGGACTCCAGGAAGTAGTAGTTGAAGCGTCCGCCGATCGGGATGTAGGTCAGGAACGGGTCGTTCGGAATGATCCCCGAGAACAGCGAGACCTCCGCCTTGCCATCCTTGGTGAACAGCCGCTTTTGAACGACGGCGACATCGCGTTGACCACCCCAGTACAGGTTGAGGTCGCTCTCGACATCTCCTGTCCCGAGCTCCTCTCCATCGCTGGGGATGGGCGCCTCGGGCGCTCCCTCTTCCTCAGCGGCATCCCCGGCCGGCGCGCCGTCCGCGGCGTCCCCAGCCTCCTGTGCCATCACCGGCGCCGCGAGCATGAGCCCGGCGAGCATGGCGATGACGAGCAGGATCGTCTTCGTGCGTGGCATGTCCCTCTCCCTCGAAAATGTGCAGGCGGTCGCGACGCGCGCCGCCCAACTCGAACTGGTCGTTAACTGAAACGCACCTACTCGGTGCCGTTGTTGGCTGCGCCATTGTTGCCGCCGCCGCCGTCGGGAACACCCGGGGTCGGACGGTTGGGCGGAAGGCCCTCGCGGCGGAAGATGACCGGACGCGAATCGTCGGTCTCGATCAGGCCGTACGCCGTCTGCCGACCGAGCGGCGAGAAGCTGGCGTTCTTGTTGCGGTTGTCCAGGTTGATCGTCAGCCCGGCGCCGAGGCGGTATGGACCGTTGATCGGCGCGGTGGCCAGCGCGTCCACGCCCAGGTCCACCTTCCACGTTCCGCCGAGCAGGTTGACCATGAGGTCAAACACGTCGCCGAGGGCCCGCGGGTCCTGCACGTACAAATACTGACCGCCGGTCTCACAGGCGACGCGCGCATACTCGGCAATCGGGCCCGTGCGGCCGTTGGCGTCCAGTGGATACGGCCGCACATTGCCGGGGTCCGGCCCCAGCACCGAGACGCCCTCAGGGCCGATTCCGGTGTCCAGGTGAATCACAAAGACCTCCGCGCCGGCCGACTTCGCGGCGGTGACAGCTGCCTCCAGGTTCGCGTCCCACCGTGCCCGCTGCTGGGCCAGCTGCTCGTTGCCCGCCGCCGGCGTCCACTCCACCGAGTCGTCGGGACCGTCCGTGAAGATGATAATCGTCGGGTGGCGAACGCTCGGATCGATGTTGTTGTCCGTGAGGTTCTGCGCGACGGTCTGGATGGCGATGAAGACGTTGGAGCGGCCGTAGTCTCCCGCCTGGCTGAGCTGATCGAGCGCACGGTGCGCCGGGCCCGCGGGCTGGAGGTTGCTGACGTAGGGACGAACCGGCGAATCATCCGTGATGCCTGTGAGCGCCTTGACGCCCACGTCCGTGGAGCCGCGGTACGACCACACCGAGACCAC
>CALBXO010000729.1 GCA_937890335.1 uncultured Pseudomonadota bacterium
CCGTGGAAGGGTGGCGAGAAGGCCAAGGTCACCATCGTCGAGTTCAGCGAGTTCCAATGCCCGTTCTGCAGCCGGGTCAACCCGAGCATCAAGGGCATCCAGGACAAGTACGGCGACAAGATCAAGATCTACTTCATGCACCAGCCCCTGCCGTTCCACAAAGACGCGCCGCTGGCCGCCGAGGCCAGCCTCGCCGCCAACGAGCAGGGCAAGTTCTGGGAGTACCATGACCTGCTGTTCGCCAATCAGAAGGCCCTCAAGCGCGAGGACCTCGAGAAGTACGCGCAGCAGCTCGGCCTGAACATGGGCAAGTTCAAGTCCGCTCTGGACCAGGGCAAGTTCAAGGCGAAGGTCCAGGCCGATCAGACCATCGCCCGGTCTGTGGGTGCCAACGGCACGCCGACGTTCTTCATCAACGGCAAGAAGCTCGTCGGCGCCCAGCCGCAGGCGGCCTTCGAGGCGAAGATCGACGAGGCGCTCAAGGGTAAGTAGCCCCGGGCTTCTTCCTGCGTAGCGTGCGGCCCCGTGCCGCGACGGTCGAAGGGCCGCCGGAATCCCGGCGGCCTTTCGCCGTTTTTGCTATGCTCCCGCGATGCGTCGGACACCCCTGTTCTCCTTGCTGCTTCTGATCCCCCTCACCTCATGCCTCGACAGTGTCGTGGTGGAGGGTGACGGCTTTGTGATCGACACAGAGCCCCGGCTCGAACAACGCGAGCTCGTGGACCCCGGCGCAGCCTTCGTCATTAGCGAAGACGGCGCCCAGGTGCTCGCCGACAACATCGACCCGCTGGCGCGGGCGCTGCTGGATCTACCCACGGAAGGGCCCCTGGATCTCAGCGGTCTGGTGGCGGACATCCTCGCCGAGAACCCGCGCATCCTGGGCAACTTCACGCTGTCCGATGTGGAGCTCACCGTCGCGTTCCCGCAAGAGCGCAGCATCCGGGTGGAGGTATTGGGCAACCCCTCGCGCATGCGCGTGGAGATCGCTGAGATGTGGGTCGACATCGAGGCCACGGGTACCCAGCCGGACCGGCCGGGGTCGTTTGCCTGCCGTGTCCGCGGCAAGCTCGACAGCGGCACGGCGCGCGAGCGCATGCTGACTTTGCGAAATGTGGAAGTCGAGGTGGAGTTTGGGGCGGTCGGCGGGCGCTTTGATGTGGGCGTCCGAGAGCTTGAGTTTGAGATCGCAGAGTCGGGCATTGATGTCGTCACAGACCAGTCCGACCCGTACTACTTCTGCAACTTTCCCGAGTGTTCGGACGGCGGCGGTGACGGCTGCGGAGAGTGTCGCGCGATCTGCGGAGGGGCCGGCATCCTCGAAGATGTGGGCAACTTCCTGGCGCAGTTTCTCGACGGCATCCTCGGCAACCTGGTCGAGTTGCTGGCCGACCGGCTGGTCACGGTGTTCGAGCAGCTTGGCGGCGAGGTGCACCCGGCCCGTTTCCTCGGCAGCTATGCGCCGGATCTCGCAGACAGCCACCGCCTGGAGTTTGGCGCGCGGCCTGCCTCGGGCGGGATTGAGGTCGTCGGTGGCGCGGGCAACCCGGCGATCGCGGCGCAGCTGGCGGTGGGTTTCCGCGCCAAGGAGGTCCACCCGTGCATTGGGCCGGATGTGAAGATCCCGAGCTTCTCCGCCGGGTCCCCTCCGGACTCTGCGGGGGATGGCGGGCACCTGTCTCTTGGTGTCCCTGCCGCCCTGCTCAACCAACTGCTGTGGTCCGCGTACCGCGCCGGCTCGCTGTGCCTTCAGATCAGCTCCGACGACCTGTCGCGCGTCTCTGCGCTGGCGGGTGGGGATCTGCGCATCACAGCGGGGACTTTGAGCCTGTTGCTGCCGGGCCTGGACCAGGTGGTGGGGAGGGACACGCCCCTGTTGATCTCGCTCGGGCCCTACCTGGACCCCGACGATCCGGAGGTGGTGGTCCTGGGCAGCGGGCTACCGCTGGGCGACGAGGACGGGGCCGACATCGACAGTCTGCTCAAGCTCGAGTTGCCCCCGCTGGAGCTCGGCATTCACGCCTGGGTGGACGGGCGCTGGCTGCGGTTGTTTGGATTGCAGGCCAAAGTGCGCGCGGACGTGACGCCCGCGCTTCGGATGGATGGCGGAATCGACATCACCATCGACAACCTGGACATCAGCAATGTGACGGAGACCTACAACGAGCTGTTTGGCGGCGTACAGCTGGAGCAGCTCTTCTCGGCGGCGTTCGACCTGGCGCTTGGGCTTCTGACGGGCGGCGGCATCGAGCTTCCGATTGATCTGCAGACCCTGCTCGCGACTGCGCTGGGCGTACCGCTCGAGGTGGAGCTGACTGGACTGCGTTCAGCGGGGGGCGGCGGAGATTGGCTGCTGGTCACCGCTGATCTCGCCGGAACTGCGCAGGAGGCGCCCCCCATGGTGGCCAACACGAGCGCGCAGAGCGCGGCCACCATGGCGCCCGGTACGTCGCTGCCGCTGCGCGCGTGGGGGCTCGGCATCGCCGGGGAGCAGCTCGCAGGGGCCCAGGTACAGTATCGTCTCAATGGCGGAGCGTGGAGGGCGTGGCGCCCCGCCGGCGACGTAGTTGTCGAGTCCGCGCTGCTGCTCGTACCCGGCGTCCACGCCATTGAGGTCCGGGCGCGCACCTCGCGCGACTGGCGCACTGTGGACGCAACGCCGGTGACAGTGCTTGTCGACGTGGTCCAGCCTGCGGAACAACCCCTGGACGCCGAGCCGCCGCCGGCCTCCGCGTCGGGTTGCAGTGTGGGGGGATCCCCCGACGCCGGGGCCCCGTGGGCCGCTTTTCTTCTCCTCCTGCCGCTCCTCATCTGGAGCGCCCGGCGCGGAAGTCTGACCGCGCTTGCCGTGTCGGCGCTCGTGCTGGTTGGGTGCGGCGACGACAAGCCGCCCGTCCAGGTGGTCAACTGCGGCTCGTCCCAGGATTGCCCCGCGGGCCAGGTCTGCGGGTGCGCCGGCGTGTGCTACGGGCCCCAGGCGTGCGAGTCGGATGGCGACTGCTGCGCGGGAACCACCTGCGTGGAGGGCGCCTGCACCGAGACCCGCGAGTGCGAGGCCAGCGCGGATTGCGAGGGTGGCGAGCTGTGCTCGGCGTGCCTGTGCCGCCTGCCGCGCTGCGGCGGGGATTCCGACTGCGACGACAGCGCGAACTGCGTGGCGGGGGCCTGCACCCCCGGCGGGTCGTTTCCATGTCCCATGTCCTGCGGGGACGACGAGGTCTGCGTGGGTGAGCTGCGGCGCTGCATCCCGCGGCCGCCGAGCTGCACAAACGACAGCTGTGGCCCCGGTGAGGCCCTGGTGATCGACCGCGCGGACGATGTTCTGGGTCCCATCTGCTCGTTGGAGGAGGCCGGCTGCCACTGCGAGACACTCACGGTGCCGGTGGTCAGCGGCGACCCGACCGGCTACCTGGGCGTTGTGCATCTCGCCGACGGCGATCTCCTCGTTGGTGCGTACGATCTGGGGCTCCAGGACGTCACGGTTCGTCGGGTGAACGTCGCGTCACAGGAACCGGGCGCGGTGTCCTGGATTGAGGGCTTTCCCGACGTGGATGGGCCGCTCGAGGGCGACGAGCGCGGCGCCTTCGGCCCCGGTCTGGATGTGGGCTCCGAGCTGGACATGGCGCAGGACGGCGACGGCAACATCGCCCTTGTGTACCGCGACGAGAGCGGCGGGCGCCTGCGGATGCGCGTGGGCAACGGCACCACCTGGAGGCCCGCGTTCGACCTGGAGGCCGGTGGCCGATCTCCGGACGTGGAGGCGGACCCGGAGGGCGGCTGGGTGGTCGCCTACCAGCAGGTAATCCCGGCTGGAGGCGAGCTCGAGTTTGAAACATCGCTCCGGATTGCGGCCACCACACGATGGGACCCGGCGAGCCCGGCGGATTTTCAGCAGGTCACCATTGAGTCGGCGCCAGCCACCATCATCTACCCCGAGCTTCCGTCAGGGCAGGGTGCCTCGCCCTCGCTGGCCTACGCGGAGGGCCGCTGGTTTGTGGTCTGGCACGACGGCCTGTCCGGCACACTCGAGATGGCCAGCTGGACGAGCCTTCCCGGCGTGGACACCGCCACCGTCGTGATCCCTCAGACTCGTGGCGACTACTCGGGCGGCCAGACAGGGGTGGCTCCGCGGCTGTTGGCGCGGCCTCCGGACAACCTGGACGCGCTCTTCATGGACGCGACCAGCGGCGAGCTGCGTCACGCCCGCTGGCGCTGGACCGGAGCCGTGTCGGACCTCGTCGTTCAGACGGTGGATCCTGGCAACAGCGCGACCCCACAGCGGGAGATCGCGCGC
>CALBXO010000730.1 GCA_937890335.1 uncultured Pseudomonadota bacterium
TGGGCTCCTGCGAGCGTCCGTAGACGACGGCGGGAATCATTCCCGACGCGCGAAGGCGTCGGTTGGGGCCTTTCCCGAGCTCGGTGCGAAGTCCGGCGTCGAGGGGCTGAGTGTTCTCCATGACAGATCTCCAGCGTATCTCACGGGCTCGGGGCCATCACCACATTTCGTGACCCCTGAGCCGAGGGCGCACCCATGTAGCAGGTATCCACAGGTGTTGCAAGGATTGTGTGGGCCGTCAGAAGCCCACAAACGACGCCGTCGCGAGGGCGTCAAACGCCTGCGGATCACGGCGTCTGACGGCGCGCAATTCCAGCCGCATTCCGTCAGAGTCGCCGAGGGCCAGCCAGGCGCCCACTTCGGGCGCTGGTGTCGCCGCGCGGAACGGGAGGAAGGCATCTGCGCCGACGTACACGACGGAGCCCGGCCACAGGGGTGTGTCGAACCCAGCGAAGCTTCCGTGGCCGACGCCGATCTCCGTGGCGCTCGACCGCAGGCTCGGACCCAGAGGTTGCGCGGGGTGGTGCGACCACCGCGACAGCCCTGTGCGACGGGCGGCGCCCACCCGCAACCGTGCGCGGCCCGGTTCCAGGAGCAACCCCGTCGCGTACTCCCAACCCGCGTCCGGCCCCCGTGACTTGCTGGTCTGGGCGAACAGTGTGCTCCAACGCGCGCGCACGCCCGCGCGTAGGAGCGTACCTTCCTCCGTCTGGAGTTCCTGCCAGCCCATGTCCAGGCGCACCTGGGCTGTCGGCAGCCGTTGGCCGATGCGCAGGGCCAACGCGTACCGCGGTACCGGATGGTCGAACGGGAGCGGGGGTACGGGCGCCAGGCCACTGCTGTGCAGGTTGCTGCCGGCGCGCGCATAGGCGCCCGCCTCCAACTCCAGCGTGTGCGGGACGTCGCCGTGCCTGGCGAGCAATGTGTCGAGCCTCACGCTCGTGGAGCTCTGGAGGGTGTGGAGCCCGCTGATCTCGCGTGTGCCGGAGCTGTCGGGTTGGTCGTAGCTGGTTGTGGTCGCGTCCGCGTCGGCGTGCGCCCGAATCCGCAGGAAGCGCCCGAGGGTAACGGGGAGGTCGGCGCCAAAATGGACCGCCGCGAACTCGACCTGGCCAGCGTCCGAGCCGTTGGCAGGGAGGCTCGCCGCGTCCAGCTCCAGGTTGACGCGGACGAGCTGCGCGACCTGGAAGGTCATCCCGGCTGCGGCCGCCGTCGCCAGGCCCTGAGGGCCGCCCCGCGCGACAGCGCCCGCCGGTTGCCAGACGGTGGACCCCACGTCTGCGCTGGCACTCCAGGAGCGGATTCCCAGGGCGACCGCCGAGCGTCCGGGGGCACCCAATCGGCGCCCCAGCCGCTGGGATTGCCAGGGATGGAGACGGAATCGCTCCGCGAGGGTGGGGCGAGACAGCCAGTCCAGGTCATACCGCAGGGACGGGAGCTCGCGGGGGTCCACGGCACCCGCGCCGATCAGAGCCATGTCCTGCGATGATCGTCCCTCTTCCAGCAGGGTCGCGGCCAGGCGCAGGTCCCCGCCAACGTGTCGAAAGCGGGACTGCACGCCGAGCGTGCCGAGATGATCGCCGAACGCTCCAGCGGCCACGTCGGCGCTGGGGCCAAGCGTTCCAAATGCGGCAGCCGTGGCCTCGGCCCCGCCATCGCTGCGAAAGCCCAGGCTCGGCGGGAGCAGACCCGATTTGCGCCGGTGTTCGGATACCTCCCCCTCCAGCCACGCCAGTGGCAACGGGCCGGCGGAGGCGATGCCCGCCTGGATGCGCCAGCCGTCGTCCACGCGGGTAGCCCGGCTGGCCCGTAGGCCTGGTTCGAGCCGCACACCCCGCAGCGCGAGCGCGTCGCCCAGCATCTCGACGCGCTCCGCTTCGACCGGCGTGTCCCGCCAGAGGAACCGAACGCCGGAAGCAACGACGGCGCCAGAGCTCAGGGTGACTTCCAGGCGCTGGGCGTAGACCCGATCGTCGCCGTCGAGGACCTCCGCGCCCACCAAGACCAGTCTCGTGCCGTCAAACGACGCAGACTCGGCCAGGATGCGGGTCCCGGGCTGGGAGAGGACAACACCGCCCTCGGCCATCCAGCCGCCGTGACTGAGCGTAACGGAGCCGGCAGTGAGCTCGCAGACGGATTGGGCGTGGCAAGGGGAGGCGAGGGGACCGCTGAACAGTGCCACCGCGGCGCAGAGGAGCGCAGCGCGGGTGGCGCCATGGCGCGCAGTGCCGGTCAGTAGTCGAGTTCCCGAAGGTCGTTCTCGCCGTTCGGGTCGTCGTAGACGGTTTTGGTCGTCTGCTCGAGCCATTCTCGCTCGATGTGGGTGTCGTCAAAGTCGACGTTCAGGTAGTTTCCGTCGATGGACACCGAGTACTCCACGCCCATCTTCGTGTTGATGAAGATGTGGGTGTCGCGACCAAAGCGTCGCGCGCGAATGTCACGAATGCTGCGTGGGAACCACCGGGTGTCCATCGTGCGCAGGAAGTTGTAGCAGGCTGGCTTCGTGTCGACGAGCACCACGATGATCTCATTGGGTTTGTCGCTCATCTCCAGCCGGAACGCGGGCACGGAAAAGGTCTGGAGAAAGATGCGCGTACGATCTTCGCGCTTCTGGAATCCAAGCCAGGTCAGTCGATTGGTCCGCCCTTTGAGACCGGCCATCTGGTGAGGGTAGATGTGGGGCAGGGTGTCCCGGACGCCCGGGATGATGCCCGTGTAGAGCTGGTGCTGCGGGAGATCCAGGCCGTAGAAGGCGCGTCCAGGATCGCTCAGGTCGGCCGTGTAGACGTTGCTGACCGTGGATCCTTGGAATTGGACCGCGGACGCTTCTCCTCGGTCGGCCGAGGCCCCGGTGGAGACTGCGGTCCCTCCGGCGGTGCCCTGCGCGGCCGCGGGCGCGGACACAAGGGCGGCGGCGAGAAGCGACGTCGCAATGAGCGTGGTCTTGAGGGACATGGGACCTCCGTGGGCTGAACTACCATCAGTCAGGCTAGGTGCCCGCAACCCGCGGGTCAAGGAATTCACGGATCTAAGTGGCTGATTTCATTGGGGAAATCCCACAAGCCCGGTGCATGTGGGAGATCCGCCGCCAGGGTAGGTTCGCCATACGGTGGATGCTTCGGCTTGGGCAGGAACCTGCCGCCGTGCTAATCGTTTGACCCGGCTTGTTGGGCTGATTGCCCTCGCGCCGCGCGCCCCCGTTCGAGGGCCCGAGCATCTGAGGAGTTCATGCGCTGGTTGTTTCTGGACCGGATCGACTCGGTGGTTTTGGGCGAGAGCATTCGCGGCGTCAAAGCCGTGTCCCTCGCGGAAGACTACTTCGCCGACCATTTCCCAAGATTTCCGGTCGTGCCGGGCGTCATTGTCGTAGAGGCGCTCGCCCAGATCAGCGGAAAGCTGATCGAGCTCAGCGTGTACGAAGAGCGTGGCTTCTGGCCGTTCCCGATTCTGTCGATGGTGAACAAGGCCAAGTTCAGGCGGTTCATCAAACCCGGCAGCCAGATCGAGCTC
This sequence comes from uncultured Pseudomonadota bacterium, assembly GCA_937890335.1. Taxonomy (GTDB): domain Bacteria; phylum Myxococcota_A; class Bradymonadia; order Bradymonadales; genus CALBXO01. The sequence continues at coordinate 3,511 of CALBXO010000730.1, forward strand.
AACGCGCAGGTGATCTCGCTTCGCGATGAGTCGGCGATGATGAAGGTCAAAGCGGTCGTGGATGGACAGACAACCACCACCGCTGAGCTGACCTTTGTCTTTGACCCGGCCGGCGTGGCCGGCGCCTATGCAGGGGACACCGTCGAGCAGATCGAGCGCGATTGGCTCAAGCAGATCTGGCCGGGTTACGACGAGTACCTGGCCGCGCGCGGAGGCTCCGATGGGGACAGCTGACCGTCGACGCATTGCCGTCACGGGTCTGGGCGTCGTCACGCCCCTCGGTCTCAACGTCGCCACCACTTGGGATGGCCTCATCAACGCGCGCAACGCGATCCAGCGGATCCGCTCCTTTGACGCGTCGGGCTTTCCGGTTCAGATCGCCGCAGAGGTGCCGGTGGCCGAGATCCCCTGCGAGTACCGGGTCCCCAAGTTGCGCAAATACGGTGATCGCAAGATCGACATGGCCGTGCGCGCGGCGGAAGAGGCGCTGTGTCAGGCCGGATTTGGACCCGGCGCCGATCTGCCGGACCCTGCTCGGTTTGGCGTGAGCGTCGGCACCGAGGCCGGGCGGCCGCTGTTGCAGAACGTCGCGCGGCAGTACTACGAGTTCAAGGACTACCTGGCCGGTGGCGGAAGCTCGACCGAGAAACTTCACCACGTGGACCCGCTGGACTTCATCCGGACCATGCCGCATCTGACCGCGACTCTGCTGGGAATTGCGGTGAACGCGCGCGGTCCTTCGCTGACCTGCTCGACGGCGTGCACGAGCTCCGCGCAGGCCCTCGGCGAGGCGGCGCTGTGCATCCGGCGCGGGCGCGCCGACGTGATGCTGGCCGGAGGTACGGACGCCCTGGTCGAGGCGTTCATGGTGACCGGATTCGCGCTCCTCGGCGCGCTGAGCTCCCGAAACGACGAGCCGGAGCGGGCCAGTCGCCCGTTTGAGCGCGACCGCGACGGGTTTGTTCTCGGCGAGGGCGCAGGCTTTGTCATTCTGGAGGAGTGGGAGCACGCCAGAGCGCGCGGTGCGGAGATCCTGGCGGAGCTGTCCGGCTACGGTTGTTCCAGCAACGCCTACCGCATCACCGACTCGCCCCCCGACGGCCGAGGCGCGTGCCAGTCCATGGCCTGGGCTCTGCGCGACGCGGGACTGAACACGTCGGACGTGGGCTACATCAACGCGCACGGAACGAGCACACAGATGAACGACTCGAGCGAGACGCGCGGGATCCGCAAGGCGTTTGGCTCCCACGCGGATGATCTGGCCGTCAGCTCTACAAAGTCGATGATGGGGCACCTCGTGGCCGCGTGCGGCGTGGTCGAGTCCGTGGTGTGCATTCAGGCCATTCGGGAGGGAATCATCCCACCCACACGCAACTATGAGAACGCGGACCCGGTCTGCGATTTGGACTACGTCCCCAACGAAGCGCGTCGGGCCGACGTGCGCTACGCGATGTCCAATAGCTTTGGATTTGGTGGCAGCAACGGCAGCCTGATATTTGGGCGGGTCTGACATGGCCCGAAGGGCGGTAATCACCGGGATTGGACTCGTGTCCGGGGCGGGTGTGGGTCGGGAAGCGCACATCGGGTGCGCGGACAGGCTGGACGCTCGCCCGACTGCGTTGGCGCTGTTCGACGGTTCGACCATGCCGGTGCAGGCGGCGTTTCAGGTCTCGCGCCCGCGGCCGGCGCCCTTCATGAAGCGCCGCAAAGACCTCAAGCTGATGTCGCGCGACGCCCAGCTCGCGCTTCAGGCCGCCGGTCTGGCGCTCACGGACGCCCTCATTGCGCCGATGGACCCGGATGCGTGGCCCATCCCGCCGGAGGAGGCGGGGTTGTTCATGGGCGTGGGGCTCGAGCCGGGCAATATTACGGAGCTCGGCTACGTCGCGGCCGACTGCAGCAGTGCCCACCACGGCATCGACCTGCACCGGCTCGGTGGCTCGTCCATTGACCTGATCCCGCCGCTGTCAGCGCTCAAGACCCTCCCGAACATGGCCCTGGCGCACATCTCCATCAACCTGGGGATGATGGGGCCTGGCGAGGCGCTGAGCCCGTGGGGGACGGCGGGCATTGCAGCTTTGGGGGTCGCGGTTGAGAGCATCGAGCGCGGCGAGTGTGAGATGGCGCTCGTCGGCGCGTCCGACAGCGACGTGGATCTGGGCGGCGTCTCGACCCACGCTCGCCTCGGTCTGGCAGCGCGCCTGACGGCGGCGCAGGCCCAGTCCAGCGATCTGTGGTCCCTCGACGGCTTTGTGCTGGGCGAAGGCGCGGCGTTCCTGGTGGTCGAGGACGAGGCGCTGGCCCTGCGTCGCGGGGCCCACATCGTCGCACGGGTCGGCGCGGTGGCGTCGAGGACACAATCGGGCGCCGCGCTGGCCGCGTTCGACGCGGGCTGTTTGCGTACGGTAGTCAACCAGGTTCGCGCCGGTGGCGACCTGGTCACCGGTGTCGGTGGCCACTGGGCGGCCTGGCGCGCCGCGGAGGCAGAGGCTCTCGGTGGTGACCTGCTTTATCCGAGCAGGGCCACTGGGTGGTGCGCGGCCGCGTCCGGATTACTCGACCTCGGCGCAGCGCTGGCGACAGCGTGCGACCGGGGGTATCACGGGGGACTGGTCGGGGCTGCCTGGTCACCGGGAGGCGACTGTGCTGCGGTCCGCTGCGAGGTGATGGAATGAGCCGACGGGTGGTCATCTCCGCGGTGAGCGTCATCAGTCCCATCGGGCGCGGCTACGACGAGTTCGCAACGGCGCTCAAACAGGGAGCCTCCGGTGGCGGGCCCGTGAGCCTCTTCGACGCGTCGACCTTCCCGACGCGCATCGCGGCCGAAGTTGCTGGGTTTGATCCGGAGCTCCCACTCCGCCGTCTCCTCGAATCCGAGCGAGGCAGTTACGACGCCGAAATTTCCGAGGATCGGAAGACGGCCCTCGGCCTGGCCGCAGCTTGGGACCTGGTGGATCAGGTGGGCGCTCTCAAGGGTGATGTCGCGCTGCATCTGGGAACCGGGCTGAGCAGCGCCTCCGTGCGGGAGCTGGAGGCGGACCTCGTCCCCTTCACCGGCGGCGACGGCTCCTTCGACGACCGTGCCTACGGCGCGCAGTGCCTCGCGTCGTCGTCCACGTCCCCCTGGCGACACCTGACGGGCGAGGCGAACCGGCTGATGATGTCAGCTTTGGGGGTCTCCGGGCCGTCCTCGTCGAGCTTCGCGGCGTGCGCTGCGTCCACCCACGCCATCGGCCGGGCTTTCCGCGACGTGGCCGCGGGCCGGGTCGATCGGGCGGTGGCGGGCGGCATGGACTCCATGGTCCATCCTTTTGGTATGATCTCCTTCATGCGACTGGGCGCCCTGAGCACCGCAAACGAGGACCCTCGGCGCGCCAGCAGGCCGTTCGATCGCGACCGCGACGGTTTCTTGCTCGGCGAGGGGGGCGTCCTGCTGCTCCTGGAGACGCAGGACGCAGCCGCGGCGCGCGGAGCTCGCCCGTTGGTTGAGGTGCTCGGTTACGGGACCAGTATGGACGCTCACGCGGTCACTGCGCCCCATCCCGAGGGGCGGGGGGCCTACCTGGCGATGCAGCGCGCGGTCCGAGACGCCGGCCTGTCCACTGCGGACGTCGGGTACGTCAACGCACATGGGACCGGGACGCCGCTCAACGACGGGACGGAGTCGCGAGCCGTGCGCGATCTCTGGGCGGACCAAGGCCACGCGCCGCCGCCCATGAGCTCTACCAAGAGCATGACAGGCCACCTGATCGCTGCGGCGGGTGCATTGGAAGCCGTTGCGTGTGTCGCGGCGTTGGACCGGGGCTTCCTGCCACCGAGCATCAACATCGAGAACCTGGATCCGGTCTGCGAGGTCCCGATCGTGGACGCCGCCACCGGTCCGGACGCCGATCTCCGGATCGCGATGACCAACTCCTTCGGGTTTGGTGGGCAGAACGGCTCACTGATCCTTCGCCGGTGGGAGAAGTGATGAGCGACGTTTTCCTCTTCGCTGGCCAAGGGGCGCAATACGTGGGGATGGGGAGCGACCTCGCCTGTACGCCGCAGTACGAGGACGCCTTCGCGACAGCGCAGGATGTGCTGGGGGTCTCGCTACGGGAGATCGTGGAGGCGGGCCCCGCTGAGCGGCTGACGCTCACGGAAAATGCCCAGCCGGCCATCCTTCTGCTCGGCATGTTGCACGCGGCCATTGCGCGCGAAGCCGGCGCGGTTCCGCGCCTGCTGCTCGGGCACAGTCTGGGTGAGTTTGCAGCCTGGACCGCCGCGGGGAGTCTGTCCTTGCCGGATGCGCTGCGGCTCGTACAACTGCGGGGCCGCGCGATGCAGGAGGCCGTGCCTGTGGGTGTCGGTGGAATGAGCGCCGTCATCAGCGCGCCGACGCAGACCGTGGAGTCCCTGTGCCGGATCCACGCCGAGACGACTGGGAGAGTCGTCGGTGTGGCGGTGCTCAATTGCCCCGGAAACGTCGTCGTTTCGGGACATTGCGACGCGGTGGATGCGGTCTGCGCCGAGATCACGCAGGGCGGTCACGGCATGGTCCGGCCGCTGAGCGTCAGCGCGCCGTTCCACTCGCCGCTCTTGGGGCCGGCGGCGGAGCGATTGCGCGTCGCGCTGGCCGCGATGGAGGTCCGCAGCAACGAGATCGCCGTGATTCCAAACGTCACGGCGTCCGTGGCAGAGCCGGGGACGGATCCCGACAGGATTCGGGGCTGGTTGGTGGAACAGGTTGTGGCACCGGTGCGGTGGGAGGAGAGCTTGCGGGTGGCGCTGGCCACCGGTGCAACGCGCGCGTTCGCCATGGGGCCGGGCACGATGCAGCGGTCGCATCTCAAACGCATCTCGCGACGGTTTCCACTGGTCGCCATGGACATTGAAGAAGAGCGCAGCGCGTTCGTGGGAGACGGCGCATGAGAGAAGTGTGGATCACCGGCGTGGGAATTCTCTCGAGCGTGGGCATCGGGCTCGACGCGACATGGGATTCATTGCTGGCGGGGCGAACGGGGGCCGGCCCCATCGAAGACGAGTCTGCGGAGGCCGTGGGGTGCGGCGTAGCCGCTCGGATCGGTGACTTCAAGGCCCGCAAGTTCATCACCAACCGCAAGAGCCTCAAACTGATGACCCGCCCCGTGAGTCTGGGCGTCGCTGCGGCGGGGATGGCCTACGAAGGCGCTGGCATGACGCCCGAGAACATGGCCGCGGAGCGGCTCGGGATCTTTGTGGGGGCCGGCCAGGCGTTCGCGGACAGCAACGAGCTCCGGTACGCCCTGGACCACTGCCGCGACGGGGACGACGTGGACATGGTGAAATTTGGCACCGAGGGGCTGCCGATGATCCACCCGCTGTGGCTGCTGCGCGGGTTGTCCAACAATGTGTTGGGGTTTGTGAGCCTCGAGTACCAGGCGCAGGGCATCAACAACAACTACGCGAACTCGGGCATCAGCGGGTCGCAGGCGATCGTGGCAGCGCTGGACGCGATCCGCGAAGGTTTTTGCGACGCCGCGTTTGCCGGCGGGTACGACACACAATTGAGCCAGGAGTGTCTGGTCGGCTACGGACGCCTGGGGCTGCTGGCCAACGGCATGACCGAGCACCGCCCCTTCGACCGGCAGCGCACCGGGATGGTCCCTTCGGAGGGGGCAGGATTTCTCATGCTCGAGGCGGCGGAACACGCCCGCGCACGCGGGGCGCAGCCCATCGCGCGCCTGTCGGGTGGCGGTGTGGCGTCGGACGCGTTTGGCATCGCCGATCCCGATCCTGACGGGACCAAGCTGGCCTTGGCCGCCGAGTGGGCGCTGGATTCGGCCGGAATCGGCGCCGACTCCATCGACGCGATTTTTGCCCACGGCGCCGCGAGCGTTCGTTTTGATCATGTGGAGGCTGGGGTGTACCGCCGGCTGCTGGGGGCCCGCGCGGCGACGGTCCCAGTGACCGCGGACAAGGCCTCCATCGGCCACACGGTGGCGGCCGGGGGCGCGATCACGGCAGGGGTTGCCGCCAAGGCACTCCAGGCGCAGGTCGTCCCGCCGATTGCCACCTTGCGCGACGTAGGTCCCGATTGCGAAGGGCTCAGGTACGTCTGTGGGTCTCCCCTTGAGGGACGGTTCAAACACGCCCTTGTCTCCAGCGCAGGTTTGGGCGGGCAGGCGGCGGCGCTGGTGATTTCCAGAGTGGATGAGGAGGGGGCTTGATGGATGATCTGCGGTTGGACGGTCGGGTCGCGTTGGTCACAGGGGGTGGGCGTGGCATCGGAACGGCCGTCGCCAAGCGGCTGGGGGCCGCCGGGGCCCACGTCGTGGTCAACTACGCAAACTCCGAGGACGGAGCGCGCGCGTGCGCCGGGGAAATCATTGCAGCCGGTGGGAGCGCCGAAGCGATGCAGGCCGATGTGCGCGATCTCGCCGCGGTCCAGGCGATGGTGGACGACGTGCTCGAGAGGCACGAACACCTGGACATCCTCGTCAACAACGCTGGCATCGTCCGAGACACGCTCTTGTTGACGATGTCCGAGGAGCAGTGGGTAGACGTGGTGGACACGAACCTCGGCGGCATCGCGCGGTGCATCATGGCGGTGGGAAGGTCCATGATGCTCAACCGGCGTGGCGCCATCGTGAACCTCAGCTCCATTGCGGCCGCGCACCCCAACCGTGGTCAGGCCAACTACGCCGCCAGCAAGGGAGGGATCGAGTCCCTGACGCGCGCTCTGGCAGTCGAACTCGGTCGCAAGGGAGTGCGCGTCAACGCCGTTGCGCCTGGAATCATCGAGACCGACATGTCGGCGCGTGTGCGCGACGAGGCGGGCAAGGAGATCAAGAACCGCGTGCTTCTGCGCCGCTTCGGTCAGCCCGAGGAAGTCGCCGCCGCGGTCCACTTCCTCGTCAGTGACGCCGCCGCGTACATCACCGGGCAAGTGCTGACGGTGGATGGCGGTATCGGGCTGAGTTGATTCGGGTCGCCGCAGCGGCGCCGTGGATCGCGGGGAGGGCGCAGGGGAGTAAGCATCCTTGCTCACGGCGCAGCATCCTTGCTGCGTCCCCTACACCCTCAGAGCGATCTCAGCGATGACACCCCGCAACCAGGCGTGCGCCGGGTCGTCGCGATGTGACGCGTGGTAGACAAGGTCGAACCCAAATTTGGGGACGTCCTCAGGGACCTCTAGAATCCGCACGGCAGTCATCGGCTCGAGCTGCCTCGCCAGGCGCGAGGGGAGCGTGAGCACCAGGTCTGTACGGGCCGCGATCAGTGCGGCCGTCGCCGCGTGGGGAACGCGCAGCACGATGCGCCGGCTCAGCCCGAGTTGGCGCAGCGCCGCGTCCACCGGGTCCCCCGGTCGGCCCTCCGGGGTGATGAGGATGTGATCCTCGGCCCGGAGCTGCTCCAAGGTCGCCTCGGTCTGGTCTGCGAAGCGGGGGTGGTCGCCAGCGACGACGCACACGAGGTGTTCTTGGAAGAGTTGCTCCGCGACCAGCGCGGAGTCTGACCCCAACCCGAATCCCAGTGCCAGGTCATAGCCGCCGCCGCGCCCCATGCGTCGCGCAACGTCGTCACTGGCTCCCACCACCACTACCTCCACGTCACCAGACTCGTCCCTGAGTCTGGCGAGCAGAGCGGGCAACACCACCACTTCCGCGAGGTCGGTGGCGACGACCGTAAAACGCCGCTCCAGGCGCGTCGGGTCGAACGTACTGCCCGGCTTCTCCAACACCCGCTCGATGTCCGTAAGGATGCCCCGCACTGGCCCCTCCAGCGCTTCCGCGCGCCGGGTGGGGACCATCTCGTGGCCCTCGCGAACGAGCAGGTCGTCCCCAAAGAGGGAGCGTAGTCTGCCGAGCGCATGGCTTACGGCCGATTGGGTCTTCCCCAGCCCATGTGCCGTCCGGGTCACGCTTCTCTCGGTGAGAAGTTTGTCGAGGACGACGAGCAGGTTCAGATCCACTTGCCGTAAATGAATCTGACTCATGAATCTGTGATACATCATGAATGAGATTGATACAACACTGAAAATATGTCTTTTCGTCGGCTCGGGTGGAGGGTTTGGAAACAATCTGGCGACAGGGGTAGTTGTACCCGGTGTGAGGGCGCGCGCGGTGCCGCGCGCACGCCCTCCCGGGGACCACCATGCGGCTCTTGCTCGGCATCATCGGCCTCGTCATGACGGCGTTCTTCTCGCTCATCCTGCTGTTGAGCGTGGGTGAGTTGGTGCGCGGGCTCGACGACCCATTTCTCCTGACTGGGATGGCGAGCTGCTTCGGGCTCCTGACACTCGGGACGTCACTTCAGACTGCGTGGGGGTTCTGGCCGTCGCTGCGCGCGGTGCGCGACACGCTGGATGCGCCAGAGCTGGATCCAGTGGGAGATATGGACGCGGCGCGGGAAGTGGATTTGCTCCGTCAGGCGCGCGCTGCAGCGGGGCGTTTGACGGCCGAGGATGTAGCCCTGTGCGACGACATTGGGTACGACGAAGCCCAGCGTCGCCTGGTGG
>CALBXO010000731.1 GCA_937890335.1 uncultured Pseudomonadota bacterium
GAACCACGGTGTGATGCAGCCGGACTCGGACACGTTCTCCGGCTTTGTCTTCAAGATCCAGGCGAATATGAACCCCGCGCACCGCGACCGCATCGCGTTTCTGCGCATCTGTACCGGGGAGTTCACCGGAGGCATGTCGGTGCGCCATACGCGGCTGGGGCGCAATGTCACTCTCGCGGACGCACACCAGTTCATGGCGCAGGAGCGCAAGTCCGTCACCAGCGCCTACGCGGGGGACATCGTCGGCCTGTACGACACCGGGCTGTTCCAGATTGGCGATTGTCTGGTCAAGGACGGTCCGGCGGATCTGGAGTACGACGAGCTGGTCACCTTCAGTCCGGAGCACTTCGCCAAGGTGTGGATGAAGGTGGCGCTCAAGCGCAAGTCTCTCGACAAGGGGCTGCGGCATCTGGCGCAGGAGGGCGCGATCCAGGTGTTCCAGAATTTCCAATCGGGGCTCGTCGAGCCGATCGTTGGCGGCGTGGGGATGCTGCAGTTTGAGGTCATCAAGTACCGACTCGAGGCTGAGTACAATGTGGTCGTCGAGCTGCGCCCGCTGCCCTTCAGTTGCGCGCGTTGGGTGGTGGGCGACGGGTTTGACCCGCATAAATTCCACGGGCGTGAGGCGACCAGCTGCGTGCTCGACGTGCACGACCGCCCGGTGCTCCTGCTGCGCAACGAGTGGGCGCTGCAATGGATCCGGAACGACTACCCTGGCCTTGAGTTCCTCGCGTACGCGCCGAAAATCGAAGGGTAGATCCAGCGGGAAACCTGAGACAAAGCCGTTGACAGGGGTCGGGGGCGTGGCTATAACCCCGACCGCTGCTGATATCGGGGTGTAGCGCAGCCTGGTAGCGCGCTTGCTTCGGGAGCAAGAGGTCCTCAGTTCGAATCTGGGCACCCCGACTTATCAAGTTACTCATCGATGCGGCCTCCGTGGATTTTCCACGGAGGCCGTTTTCGTTTCACGACGTAGGAGGGGTGCATGTATCGCATTATCCAGCTGCTGACGTTCGGGTTGTTCACCGTCGGTCCGTATCATTGAGCGGCGAGGGCGCTTCTCCCGTGTGGCCGGCCCCGGAATCAACTTTCTGTGGAGCCTCTGGGGCGCAGGCGAAGTGGTCGGCGGGTACACCATCAGTCACGTGATCAAGGGGGCCGACGGCCGCACCTACGTCCAGCCACGGCGCGGCGTGGACACGATCCCCACGCGCACGCAGGTGGATGACTACCCGTCCGAGAGCGTGATCACCAAGGACAACCTGACGATCAACATCGACGCCGTCGTCTACTACCGGATCTTCGACGCTACCAAGGCGATCTACGAGGTCCAGGACTACGTCGGCGCCGTGCAGAAGCTCGTGCAATCCGCCCTGCGCGATCAGGTCGCGCAGTACGACCTCGATGATCTGCTGACCAGCCGCGACAAGATCAACAACTCGCTGCGGACCGTGCTGGACGAGGCCACTGGCCCGTGGGGCATCAAGGTGGACCGCGTGGAGCTCAAGGACATCGACCTCGGGCCCTTCGGCAAGGTGCTCGCCGAGCAGCGCGCGGCGGAGACGCGGCGGCGCACGGAGATCACCGAGGCGGAGGGACAGAAGCGCTCCGCGATTCTCCGGGCTGAGGGCGAGCGGGAGTCCGCGGTGCTCGAGGCGCGCGGAAAGAAAGAGTCTGCGATTCTCGCGGCCGAGGCGGCGAGCGAGGGTGTGATCCTCAAGGCCGACGCCGAGGCCCAGGCAATCCTGCGCGTCCGCGACGCGGAGGCGCACGGTTTCAAGGTGCTCGCCGAGGCCTTCGAAAACAGGAGCACCAACTCCGAGGTCTTGCGTGTCCTCGAGCTGCAGAAGGCCGAGGCCACCGCGGAGCGAATCGCGTCGGGCTCGGCGACCAAGGTCTATCTGCCCGCGGACATCGGCAACCTGTTTGGTCTGATTCGGCCCCGTGGTGACGGGCCGGCTTGACGCTTGGCCCTGAGTGCGCATTCCTGTTAGGGGTGTCACTGTGGACACAGAAGGAGACGCGTGATGCTGGAAACCGAGCTTGCACCTGGAATTTTGGTCGCTGCGCCAAGCATGGACGACCCGAATTTCGCCGGCACGGTGGTGTTGATGGCCGAGCACGGCGAGGACGGCGCGGTCGGCTTTGTGCTCAACAAGCCGGCGCCGCTGACCTTGCTCGGGCTGCTCGACAAGGTCGATCAGGATCTCCTGGATGAGGCCAAAGCGCAGGGCGTCACCGATCAACATGTCCTGATGGGCGGCCCGGTGCAGAAGCACATCGCGTGGGTGCTGTACCGGCGCGAGGACGACGGTGAGCTCGACGATGGCTCGATACCAATCGGTGAGGAACTCTGCGTCGGCGCGAGCCTGGACACCCTGCGCGCGTGCGTGCGAGGCGAGAAGAAGGGGCCGTTCCACGTGATTCTCGGCTACTCCGGGTGGGGCGAGCAGCAGCTCGAAGGCGAGATTGGCCACGGCGCCTGGCTTCCCCTGGACCTGGGCGATGACTTTGCCTTCGAAGTCCCCATCGACGAGCGCTGGGACACGGCCATTCGCCGCCTCGGTCTCGTGCCTGGCGGGTTCTTCATGGGTGGCTCCGGCGCCGAGGCCTGAGCCGGCGCCCCGCCCGATCACCACTACCTCCTGGCGAGAGACCTCGTTGAAGACGGCAGAAGCCTATCTCGACAGCCTCCGGGCTCGCAGCGTGCGCTTGTTCATTCGCGGCGAGCTTGTGGACAACGTGGTGGACCACCCGCTGGTGGCGCCCAGTATCCGAACACTGACGGAGACCTATCGCCTGGCCGAGATGCCGGAGCACCGAGAGGTCTTCACGGCGCACTCGCCGTTCATCGACGCGCGCATCAATCGGTTCACGCACATCTTCGCGACCGAGCAGGACCTGCACGCCAAGCAGCAGATGCAGCGCACGCTGGGGCAGGTGACCGGGACGTGCTTCCAACGGTGCGTGGGGATGGACGCCCTCAACGCGGTCTACAACGTCACCTACGAGATGGACGCGGCGCTCCACCAGCGCTTTGTGGCCTACCTGCGACATGTGCAGACCGAGGATCTGGTGGTCTGCGGCGCGATGACCGACCCGAAGGGCGATCGCAGCCTGGCGCCGTCCGCGCAACCGGACATGTATCTCCGGGTGGTCGAGCGGCGGGCGGACAGCGTGGTGATTCGGGGCTGCAAGCTGCACCAGACCGGGGTCGTGAACTCCCACGAGATCCTCGTGATGCCCGGCCGCGCATTGGCAGCGGGCGAGGAGGATTTTGCCGTCGTATGTGCCGTCCCCATCGACGCGCCCGGTGTCACGCTGGTCTACGGTCGGAGCCCCAGCGACGACCGCCGCTATGGTTGCAGCATCGATCAGGGAAACCCTGGGTATGGTGGCCAGGAAGCGGTGGTTTTCTTTGAGGACGTCGAGGTGCCGATGGACCGGGTCTTCCTGGACGGCCAGACCGAGTTCGCCGTGCCCTTGGTGGACTATTTTGCAGGTCACCATCGGCACAGCTACGGCGGGTGCAAGCCGGGCAACCTGGACGTGATGATCGGCGCCGCCGCGCTCGCGACCCGGCTGTCCGGTGTCGAGCGCGCAAGCCACGTTCGGGACAAGCTCGTGGAAATGGTGCACCTGACCGAGACCATTTACGGGTGCGGCGTCGCCTGCGCTGCCCGGTGTACACCGACGCCGGCGGGAACGGTGATGGTGGACCCGCTGCTGGCCAACGTCTGCAAGCAGAACGTCACCCGATTCCCGTACGAAGTGGGGCGCCTGGCGGAGGATCTCGCCGGCGGATTGATGGTGACGATGCCCAGCGACGAGGACTTTGCGCACCCTGAGATTGGGCCGCTCTTGCGGCGCTACCTCAAGGCATCCGGCGACGTGGACGATCGCAGAAAGGTGCTGCGCTTGATTGAGTCCATGACGTTGGGTACGACGTCGGTCCCGCTGCGAACCGAGGCCATGCATGGCGCCGGTTCGCCGCAGGCGCAGCGCGTGCGAATTCGCGCGCAGGCTGATTTTGAACACAAGATTACGCTCGCGAAACACGTCGCGGGTATCGCAACCGAGGAGCTGGGCGATGCAGATTGAGGATCTCAAGATTGGAATCGGTGCCGAGGCTACGGCCGGGCAGAATGTGTCCGTGCACTACACGGGCTGGCTCACCAACGGGACCAAGTTCGACAGCTCCGTGGACCGCGGCAAGCCGTTTGAGTTCCCGCTCGGCGGTGGGCGCGTGATCCAGGGCTGGGATCAGGGTGTCCAGGGCATGCGCGTTGGTGGCAAGCGCAAGCTGACCATCCCGCCGGAGATGGGGTATGGGGCGCGCGGCGCCGGCGGCGTCATTCCGCCCAACGCGACCCTGGTGTTCGAAGTCGAGCTTCTGGGCGTCGGCTGACGCAGCGCGCCCTGCCGCCACGACCGCGGAGGGAAGCGCGATTGGATCATCCGCTCGACATCTCCGACCCCGCCCTCGTGGCCCAGGTCCTCTCGGGCCGTGACCACCTGGCGCGACTGCGCGCCATGGAGTGCGTGGACGCTTCCGCAGCGCCGGAGGTCGTGCGCCTGTTGCTGGACGACGGTCGCCCCAACGCGCAGGCCTGCGCTTGTCGCCTCATCGGAAAACATCGGCTTGTGCCCCACCTGGACGTCGTAGCTCGCCTGGTTCGGCCGGGCCGGGCGGTCCGGGTTCTCAAGGCTGCGGTTGTGTGTCTCGGTGCGCTGGGAGCGGCCGAACACGCGAAAGTGTTGCTGCCGCTGCTCGATCACGACAACGCGATGCTCCGGCGCGCGGTGGTGGAGACGCTGGGCAGAATTGGCGCCGGTCATCCGCCCCTCATCCGCGCCCTGGCCGACCCGAGCTGGGAGGTCCGCATGTACGCTGCCATTGGGCTCGGGGCGTGCACAGGGCAGCTCGAGGCGCACGAGGCGCTGGTGGTGGCGGTGGACACGGAAGCACACGCCGCGACGGCCGAGCAGATGGTGCGGGCGGTGGCCGAGGTTGCTTGCGACGGCGCCGCGGTCGCCCTGTGCGGCTGGTTGGATAGCGCCGGCCAGCTCTCTGGCGTGCGTCGTGCGGCGGCGCGTGGCCTGGGGGAATTGCGGCAGGGTGAGCCAAGTTTGCTTGCCGCGCTTGGCGAGGTGGACTCTGCTGTCGTCGAGGAAGCCTCGTGGGCATTGGATCAGATCCGGAGGGCTGCGCAGTGAGAGCGTGTTTACAAATTCGGCTCGAGGCCGGGCGTCGCCTGGCAGCGCTGACGATCTGCGGACTGGCTGTTGGCGGTGTGGGGTGTTCCACGGCGCAACCGGCGGTGGACCTGCGCGCGGAGCTCAGCTCCCGGCGCCCTGCCTGGCGACCGGCGCCGGTGGGTGCGCAGGAGGACGGGCGGTTGGTGCTCGGCGGCGTGGCCGGCCCTGCGACGGCGGGCGTCGTAGCGTCGGACGTTTGCGGTGAAGCCCCGTCGGGCGATCTCTGGCACTTCCCCGGCAACCCGGAAGTCGCGCTGACGGTGGGGTGGGGTGACGCGCCGGCGAGCCTTGTGCATGCGCCTCGGCCTGGCTGCGTCGCCACGGTAGCGCTGTTGCCCGGCGGGATCCCCGGCGGGCTCACCCCCAAAATCTCACGCCGGGAGGTGTTCGCTACCTGCGACACAGGAAGCAAAGCGCCGCCGGTCTTTGGCGCGATCTCGGGAGAGGTCGGCGCAAGTTTTGGTGTGGATGGGTTCTCGATCACCGGCCTGGGATACCCTGGAACGGTCGCCGCAGCGGCGCGCTGGGAGCAAGTCATGTGCGGGTCTGGGACCGTCGCCATCGCGTACTTTGCGACGGATCGGGGTCACTTTGTGCAGTTCAGCCTCGAGTACGATCAGAGCGGTGAGGTGGCCAACCAGCAAGTCGCGGAGACGCTGGAGGTCAAGCTGACTGCGGCCGGCCCGGTGGTGTTGGCGCGTGCCTGGTCGCAGACCTCCTCCTGGGGCGAGGAGGGCGAGTCCGAGGAGCTTGAGACGGGCGAGGCAAGCCTCGGATGGATATGGGGCGAGACCGTCGTGCTGCGCACGGAGGGGTTTCGCAAGGAGAGGGCCATGGACCGGGACTGCGAGACGTGGTCGCTCGCCGAGTATGGGTCCTGGACGCTCAACGAGGTTACGCTCGACCAATACGACGAACTGGATGGCGGCGAGACGCCCGAGTGCACCCAGCCGGAGGAGGACGGCCCCGCGTTGGACCCAGGGGAAGGGCCAGCCGGCGCTGCACCCGGCCCCGACGACTGACCGGGTTTCTCGCTCGTGTTGAGCGGCGCTCGACGGCCAAATCGCCGTCTA
>CALBXO010000732.1 GCA_937890335.1 uncultured Pseudomonadota bacterium
GACGCCGTTGTTGGCGCCGTTGTTCGCGCCGTTGTTGCCGTTGTTGGCGCCGTTGTTGCCGTTGTTGGCGCCGTTGTTCCCGGCGTCGGTCTTGGTGTCGTCGCTACAGCCAACCACGCCAATCAAGCAGGCGATCATTACGCAGCGCAGGGCAGTCCCCATGGTATCCTCTGGTCTCGAAACCGGTCATTCCTTGGTACGCGCACCATAGGCGATCGCACGCCCGACGCAAGAGTGCCCTGGCCTGCGCATTGCAATGCTGAGGGGCTTGGCGTAGTTTCTCCGGAGGTGGCACGTGCCGCCCTGACTCCGTAATCGGCCTCTATGGCGAGACTTTCGTACAGAGACGCGGCGGGTGTTCTGAGGGACTTCCCCATCAAGGGGCGAGTCTCCATCGGACGCCACCCAGACCAGGACATCCAGATCCTGGACCGTGTTGTCAGCAAGGCACATTGCGCGATCGAACTCGTCAATGGCCGCTACTCCGTCCGTGACGTCGGGAGCCGCAACGGTACCTACGTCAACGGCATCCGTATCTCTGCGCGGCGTCCGCTGGGCAACGATGACGAGATGACCGTCGGATCGACGCGGCTGAAGTTCATCGAGGACGCCCCTGAAGACAGCCTGATGACGCGGGTCACCTTCCACGATCAGGTGGACGGCTCGATCCGCTCGAAGGTGTCCGGCGAGTTCGAGCAGGGCTTCCTGCCCGAGAACCAGATCCGGGACACCGCCATCCTGCGCCGCGACTACGAGAAGCTGCGCATCGCCAACGAGCTCCAGGAAGAGATCGGTTTCGACCTCGACTCCGACAACCTCCTGGCCAAGATCCTCGACAAGGCATTCGAGATCTTCCCGGCCGACCGCGGCGTCATCTTGATGCACAACGCGAACCTCGAGACATTTGTCCCGAAGGTCTACAAGAGCCGCCACGCTGGAGAAGCGGAAGGCCAGTCGATCCGCATCAGCCAGACGATCCTTCAGGAAGTCGTCGAAGAGAAGAGCGCCGTCCTCTCCCACGACGCCATGTCCGACGAGCGGTTCAGCGGTTCCCACTCCATCATCCTCGAGGGCATCAAATCCACCGTCAGCGTGCCCCTGCTGTACGAGGAGGCCCTCCTCGGCGTCATTCACCTGGACAGTCAGAACGCGCTCGGCGCCTTCTCTGAAAAGGACCTGCAGATTCTGGCTGGGTTCGCGCGGCAGGCCGCGATCAACATCCAGCACAGCCGACTGCTCAAGAAAATGGAGGAGGAGCTCGCCGTCCGCGCCAACCTGCAGCGGCTCCTGTCACCGCAGCTCATCGATCAGGTCGTCAACGGCCAGATTGAGATCCAGCAAGGTTGGGAGGAGCGCGAGACGACCATGCTCTTCGCGGACATCCGCGGCTTCACCAGCATGAGCGAACGCATGCCCGCCCAAGGCATCGTCTCCCTGCTCAACAACTACTTCGAGGTGATGGTGGACGTGATCTTCGGCCACCAAGGGACCCTCGACAAGTTCGTCGGTGACGAGATCATGGCCCTGTGGGGCGCACCGGTGGACGTGGAAGACTGCGAGATCAGGGCGACCAGCTGCGCCCTGGCCATGCGCGACGCCCTGGGCCAGCTCAACGAGCTGCGGCGCATGGAATTCGAGATCGCGGTGGAATCCGGCACCATTCCTCCGGACTCGGAATTCGAACTCCTTCAGATTGGAATCGGCATCAACACCGGCCGGGTCATCGCCGGGTACATCGGCAGCTCCAAGAGCCTCAGCTACACCGTCATCGGTGACCCGGTGAACACCGCCTCCCGACTGTGCAGCACCGCGGAGCCCGGCGAGATCATCGTCGGACGGTCCACCTACGAGAAGGTCAAGGACCTCTACAACGTGGTCGCGCTGCCCAAACGGCAGCTCAAGGGCAAGGCGGAGGCCGTCGAGATCTTCAAGGTGGTGGGCCGCCTGCGTGGTGACGAAGGCGTGGTCAACCACACGGAGGAGACCATGCAACGGCTCAAGGGACTGGCCGGCGGAGAAATCGCACAGGCCGCCATCCTGCCCACCGGGGAGGCGTGGCAGGTGCCGCGCAAGGAGCGCGGCTTCACCGACGTCGCGACCGACGCGATCGATGTGAGCGCAGGCTGGCCAAAGCGGGGCTGGAAGCCCGACGACAC
>CALBXO010000733.1 GCA_937890335.1 uncultured Pseudomonadota bacterium
GAAGTGGCCCGCCATCGCACCGCCGCGCATGTCCTCGCCGCCTTTGAGAATGTAGTACTTGCTTCCGTCCGGCATGGGCATCTCGCCGATTTCAAAACCGAACGTCGCCTTGAGCCACGCGACATCGGCGTCGATGTCCTTGCTGTGCAGCTCGACCCAGTGGACGCCGCCGCCCGGATGGTGCTCAGAGGTGGCCTCGTTGGCCTCGTGGAACAGGCTCACGGCGGCGCCGCTCGGGCTCGCGATGATGGCAAACCGGCCGGGGGGGATGTCGGTGCCAGGGACCATCAGGGAGCCACCGTTCTCCACCGCCTTGGCGGCGCTGGCGTCGACGTCATCGACGCGCAGGTAGTTCATCCAATGGCTGGGGACCCCCTCCATCGGGGGCGCCATATAGTGGGCGTGCGGCACACCGCCAACGGCAAACATGGTCGCCGTGTCATCGCCCATCTGCATGGACTCGGCCTTCCAGCCGAGGACCTCAGGGTAGAAGGCGCCCGCTTTGTCGGTGTCGGTGCTGACGAGTCCGTACCAGCAGAATCGGTTCGTTTGATAGGCCATTTGGTTCTCTCCGTGGGGTTGAGCCGGAGACGCTACGACGGCATTTCGCCCCATCCAAATCTGGCACAGATTCCGCGACTTCGTGCGGGCTGAAACGGGATGGACATCGTCACAGACGGTGGGTGGGTGCAGTGAGTTGCAAAAATGCACCCGATCGCATCAGCGGCCCAGAGCGTCCGCCAGGAATGTCTCGAACAGCCGCTGGATCAGCACGCGTTTGCTCTTCCCGCTGCGCGGCTGGCCGAGCCGGTCCAGGAGCACCTGGAGCGCGCGCTTGTCGTGCCAGGCGTCGAGCGTTGCGTACGTACGCGGGCCAGCGGCCAGGAGGCGGCGCAGCGCGGCGGCGGTGACGTGACCCTCAAAGAGCGCGGTCAGGCCGGCGCTGGGGTCCGGGAGAATGTAGGCGTGGATGAGGGTCACAACCCAGGCCGCCTTCTTGGAGGTTGGGCAGGCCAGGCCGGCGGTGGCGAGGAGCGCTTTGGCTTCGGTGCCGAGCATCGTGTCGAAGAGCAGGCCCACCCCCGGACGTCCCGCCCTGGTCGCCGCGGCCACGATCGCTGGGGCGGATTCGGCCCGCGGGTTGTCGGCCAGCCCAAACGCCGCGCGCAGCCGGGCGAGGTTTTCGTCGGACCCGGCGAGCAGGAGCGCCACCAGCCGCGCGTCGGCGGAGGCTGGCCGTCGCGGGGGCAGCGGTACGGGCGGGCTCGCCTTCACCGCTGGGCCTGCCTCCGTCGGGGTCGGCGCGGTGACCGCTGGGCCGGACCATGCGGTCAGGGCGTCTTCGTCCAGGTGCACGCCGTCAAACCAGGACTCGTCGATCACGTCCTCCGTGCGTCCCTCTGGTTCGTCCTCGAGGACGGAGAGGGCTGGGTCCATGCGCCCAAGGCCCCCGTCGTCGCCGCCGACAAGGTCATCGTTGCTGCGGGTGAGCGTCGGACGGTAGCCGTCGGCGATGGGGTAGAGGCGGGTGAGCCGGATGGGATCGATGACGTTGCAGGTAGTGGTCCCGCCGCTTCTGGGTCCGCGGGCGCCACGTCCGATCATCTGCCAGAACAGGTTCATGGAGTAGGTCAGCCGCGCCAGAACGATGGTCTGGATCTTGGGGTCGTCAAAGCCCGTCGTCAGCATCTCCACATTGACCATGATGCACGGGTCGTCTCCGCGCGCCTTGAACGCCGCAAGCTGTTGGTACACCCCGGGCCGGGGCGGGCCTTCCTCTTCCTGGCCGAGGCGACTGTGCACGATGAACACCCTGCCGGCGGTGGCCGGGTGGGCCTCCAGCAGCTCCACGAGTGCATCGGCGGTCTGAATCTTGGGCAGAAAGACGAGCGTCTTCCCGAGCTGCGGGAGGCGGGCCGCGAGCCGGCCGGCAAGGAAGCGCAGCACGTCTGGGTGGGACATGATGCGGGCGTTGAACTGGGCGGAGAACCGCAGCAGATCGTCGGGTCCCGTCTGGTCGGCGGCGGGTTCCTCAATGGGCCGACGGCGGCTGATGGACCGCAGGAGCTCATGCGGGACGTCAAAGAAGCCGCTGCGCTGCTGCCACGCGTTGATGGGACAGAGGACGCCAAGGGCTTCGAGCTCTCGGTTGTGGACGCGATGCGCCACGTCCATGCCCCACCCGAACCGAGGGTCTTCCGAGGCGCCGGCCTTCGGTGGGAAGATCGTGTGGCGCAGGAGCGCGCGCCTGCGTTTGTGTCGAGGAACAGGGGTGGCGCTCAGGCCCAGGACCCGCGGCTGCGCCACGTGGGGAAGCTTCTTGCCAATCAGGCGCCACGCCCGTTGGAGCCGCAGCGCGCCAAGTTGGTGGCACTCGTCATAGATGATCACCAGTGGCCGGCCCGACTCCAGCAGGCGGCGCAGGGGGCTCTTGCGCGGGCGGTCTCCGATGTCCGCCATCAGGCTGGTCAAGGTCCCGCGAAGCGCAAAGCTGACCTGGATGCCATCCAGGAGATTGAGCGCGCCGCGGCTTCGAGCCCCCGAGCCGAGCCAGCAGATGCGCGTTCCCGCGGGAAGCCGGGGACCGTACTCGGCCAGTCGTACCATGGCCTGGCGGATCAACGTCGTTGGGTACGACGCCCACAGGATGTGAGCCTCCGGTTGGCGCGCGAGCAGTCGGGCAATGAACTCGGTGGCGATGCGGGTTTTGCCGGCCCCAGTCGGCAGGTGCAGGATCGTGCTGGCGTCCCGAGCTTCCAGTCGCTCGAGGGCCTCGGCCTGGTGAGGATACAGTGGGGGGATCTCGTCGCCGTCGCCGTCGATGGTGAACACACGCCCCCGCAGCTCGTCCGACTCCGCGCGGACGAAGAACGCCGCAAGGGCCTCGGCTCCACTCACGTGATCACACGCCACGTCGTGGCTCTGGACAGGGCGGCGTCGCGCATGGGGTTGATCTGCGCTTCACCGGCGATGCTGACGCCCAGATCCCGCAGGAGGCCGTCGGCGATGTCGTAGATCCAGCCGTGGATGGTCAGGTCCTGCCCGCGCGCCCACGCGTCTTTGACGATGGTGGTCTCGCAGACATTGTCCACCCCCTCGATCACGTTGAGCTCGCACAGGGCGTTGAGATGCTCCTGCTTGTCGAGCAGCGCGAGCGCGTCTTTGTGCTTGGCGCGCACGTCGACGACATGGCGGATCCAATTGTCGATGAGGCCCATGCGCGACCGCTCGACAGCGGCCCGTACGCCGCCGCATCCATAGTGACCGCAGACGATCACGTCTGTGACACCCAGAGCGTCCACGGCGTATTGGAGGACGGAGAGCAGGTTGAAGTCCGTGTGGACCACGACGTTTGCGACGTTGCGATGGACGAAGACCTCGCCGGGCTCGGTGTTGATGATCTGGTTGGCCGGGACCCGGCTGTCGGAGCAGCCAATCCAGAGGAGATCGGGACTCTGCTGTTTGCTCAGGCGCTCGAAAAAGTCCGCGTCCTGGGCGGTCATCTGACCGACCCAGGCTTGGTTGGCGGCGAAGAGATGGTCGAGATTGCTCATGGATGTCCGGGTGGCGAAGGCCCCCCGGTATAGCAAACCCCGCGCGAAACGTGCTACGGTTCGTGCACGCCATGTCCTCGAGCGATCCATCGCTCCGCGTTGCCCGCGGTGAGTTGCCCATCGGGACGGTCTTCGACGGCCGTTTCCGGAGCACCGGTGTGCTCGGTCGAGGAGGCTTCAGCATTGTCTACGAGGGCGTGCAACTTCAGCTGGACCGGCGCGTGGCCATCAAGGTCATGGCCCAGGGGCTGGAGCACGAGGTCATCAAGCGCTTTTTCCGCGAGGCCAAGACCGCAGCGCGCATCCAGCATCCGAACGTCGTTCGGATCTTCGACTACGGGATCATGGGCAAGATCCCGTACATCGTCATGGAGCCGTTTGAGGGGCACGACCTCGAGGAGGAGCTCGCGGTGAACGGAGCCATGGAGGCGGCGCGTTTCCTGCCGTTGTTTTCGGAGTGCCTGGGCGGGCTCGGCGCTGCGCATCGGCAGGGCATCGTCCACAAGGATCTGAAGCCGTGCAACCTCGTCCTGACTGGATCGGGCACCCGCCGCGAGGCCCTTCGGATCATCGATTTTGGCACCGCGTCGCTCTCCGAGGGCCAGGAGCGCCTGACGCGCACGGGCGCAATCTGTGGCACGGCCATGTACATGTCGCCCGAGTATGTGCAGCACCGCGCAGTCACGCCGGCACTGGACGTCTACCAGATGGGCCTGATCCTCGTGGAGGGGCTCACGGGCAGGCCGGCGATCACGGCCGAGAGCCCGTACGATTGCCTGATGCAGCACATCAGCGGCGACCTGGCGGTTCCTGCGGCGCTCCGGGACGGCCCCTTGGGCCCCCTCATCGCGCGATGTGTCGCCCTGGATCCCAGGGACCGCTTTGCAGACGCTGGGGAGGCGCGCGTGGCGTTGCAGGAGCTCGACCTCTCGGCCCTGAACATCTCGCTCCCGCGGGTCCGCACCAGCGGAAGCCTGGACCCGGTGGAGCGCGATGCTGACGACGTGGACCCGGACGAGCGCACCCGGCTGGACCTCGGTCCCTACGACTCACAGGTGACACGCTTTGAGGTTTTACCCGCGGCTACCATCCCGTTCGCCACGCCGCAGGAGCACACGCGCGTGGTGGAGGTCAGCGAACCGCCGAGCTCTGCTGCAGCCACGGCTGTCGGCCTCGGGCTCGGCACGCTGACGCTGGCGATACTGGCGGGGTTGGTCGTGCTGGCGGTGCTCGCGTGGAGCGTCTGGATGATGCAGTCGCCGTAGCCCTGGGAGATGCGCCACCGGGCCGCCTCTCCCTGTCAGCAGCTCACCCCCATCCGTTCAGCTCTCGAGGATCGTGGGGCGCTGCTGGCTGTCCTCGTCGGTGGGCGCCGGGGGGCGGTCGCTGGAGGTGGCGATCGGCTCGATGTCGTCAGGGTTGACCCGCTCGAGCACGGAGAGAAACACGCGCGCGTCTGGGATGCGCTCGTCGTAGCGTATCGCAAGCGCGGAGCTCAGGATCTGGCCGAGGTGCCCCTCGCGCAGCCAGTCCGGGATCTGGAGATCGCCCGTCATGTGAGCGCGGATACACTCCATAGGCTGCGGGGACGGAGCCGCGCGAGCGCCGGACAAGAGCTCCACCAACACCAGGCCCATCTGGTAGACATCCACCGCTGGCGTCACCACATGGCCGTCGATGTACTCGGGCGCGACGTACGCCGGGGTAAACGGCAGCTTCGAGCCGATGGTGGCGGCTTCGCCGTCGCGCGCGACGCCAAAGTCCATGACCACGAGCGCCTCGCGCCTGGGGTGCAGTGGGTCCACCAGGAAGAGATTCTCGGGCTTGATGTCTTTGTGGACGATGCCCATCTCGTGAGCCACGGCCAGGCCGTCCAGCGCATCGAGGAACAAGCCGAGGCCCCTGCGCGGCGCGGCGGCTCCGCGCGTAGCGATCTCCACGTCCAGCGTGTGCCCGAACAGGCGGTCCATGACGAAGTAGGGCTGGTCGATCTGCAGCGTCTCGTCATCGAGTCGCAGGTGGACCGTGGGGCGCAATGCCCGCGCCGATACCACGTGCCGGTGCCGCACCCTGGCCACGGAGCGCGCTTCCGCTTCGAGCCGCTGCTGGTAGTTCACCCGAAGCGCCTCGGTGCTGAAGTGCGCCGTGATGAATTTGAGCGCGACCTCCAGCCCGATGTCCAGCTGCATCGCGGCGTAGACGTGCGCCACGCCCCCTTGTCCCAAGGGCGCCAGGATCTCGTATTGGTCGTCCACGACCGTGCCGCGGGGCAGGTTCGCGAGGATGCGATGCCGGGGGTGCATGCGTGGACTCTATCACACCGGCGCGCGGTTTGGTCCACGCGCGCAGCGCGTCCCTTGTTGCCGGGAGTCCCGTTCATTCCTGCGGCCCGTGACACGCGGCTTTCCAGCGGCTATACCGGTCCTCGATCGCAGGTGATGTCCTGCGCGCAGAGGAGGACGGTCATGGCCGACGGCGAAGGCTTGTTTGTGGTGAAAGTGGCGGACGGTGAGGCGACGGGGCCGCTGCGCGGGACGCGCGGGGACATTGAGTTTCCTTCGGAGGTTCGCGGTTGGAGCGACGTGCTCGATTGCCGTCTGCACCCCTACAATCACAAGGACATCGCGGCGCTTCGACACTACGGCGAGCACGTCAACAAGCTGTATCTATTGGTGCCGGAATCCGTGATTCGCACAGCACCCCTCGCCGACCCGGTCCACGTGCCTACCCTTGTGCCGGAGGAAGACGAGGAGTAGCTGCATGTCGCGAGTCATTGGGATCGATTTGGGAACCACGAACTCCGTGGTTGCCGTGATGGAAGGCGGTGAGCCCAAGGTCATCGCCAACGCTGAGGGCGGTCGCACGACGCCCAGCGTAGTGGCCTTTACGGAGGGCGGGGACGTCCTCGTGGGGCAGGTGGCGCGCCGCCAGGCGATCACCAACCCCGAGAACACCGTCTATTCGGTCAAGCGGTTCATGGGCATGTCCTATGCCGACGTCGCCGACGAGAGCGCGCGGATCGCGTACGAGATCTGTGAGGCGGACAATGGCGACGCGGCCATCCGCATCCAGGGGCGCCGCTACTCCCCGCCCGAGATCGCGGCCAAGGTCCTGATGAAGCTTCGCCGCGAGGCGGAGGCCTACCTGGGTGAACCCGTCACTGACGCGGTCATTACGGTTCCTGCCTATTTCAACGACGCGCAGCGCAAGGCGACCAAGGACGCCGGCGCCATCGCCGGACTGAACGTGCGACGGCTCGTCAACGAGCCGACTGCCGCGGCGCTCGCGTACAACGCCGAGGGGACGGGTGACCGCCTCGTGGCCGTCTACGACTTTGGTGGCGGAACGCTGGACGTGTCCCTTCTGGAAGTCGGCGACAGTGTCGTGGAGGTGCGCGCCACGTCCGGCGACACGCACCTGGGCGGCGACAACATCGACCAGCTGATCATCGACTACCTCGTCAGCGAGTTTCAGAGCGACACGGGCATCGACGTGTCCGGTGACAAGATGGTGCTTCAGCGTCTGCGTGAGGCATCCGAGAAGGCCAAGATCGAGCTGTCGAGCACGGTGGAGACCGACGTGAACCTGCCGTTCCTGACGGCGGACGCCAAGGGGCCCAGGCACCTGAACATCCGGATGTCTCGGGCCAAACTTGAGTACCTGATCGACGAGGTTGTGCAGAAGACCCTGGCGCCGTGCCGTCTGGCGCTGGACGACGCCGGACTGAAGGTGACCGAGATCGACGAGGTGATCCTCGTTGGCGGCTCCACACGCATCCCAATGGTGCAGCGGGAGGTTGAGAACTTCTTTGGCAAGAAGCCGAGCCACCGGCTCAACCCGGACGAGGTCGTGGCACTCGGCGCCGCCCTTCAGGGCGGAATCATCACCGGCGACGTCAAGGACCTCTTGCTCCTGGACGTGACGCCCCTTTCGCTGGGTGTGAGAACCCGAGGCGGCGTGATGGCGCGGCTGATCGAGCGCAACACCACGATTCCTGTCAAACGCAGCAAGACCTTCACGACGGCGGTCGACAACCAGAGCCAGGTGGAGATCGAGGTACTGCAGGGCGAGCGTGAGTTCGCGGCGGACAATGTGCCGCTGGGCAAGTTCATCCTGGACGACATTCCGCCGGCACCGCGGGCCCAAACCAAGATCGAAGTCGAGTTCAACATCGACGCCAACGGCATCGTCAGCGTCACTGCCACCGAGAAGGAGACGGGGCGCTCGCAGCAGATCACCGTGCACCCGGCGGGTGGTCTGGCCGAGGGCGACATCCAACGCATGGTCGACGACGCGGCCAAGGCGGAGGTGGAAGACCAGGAGCGCCGCAAGGTTGTGGAGGCGCGCAATCGCTTGGACGGCCTGGTCCACGCCGCCCGCAGAAAACTGGCAGACGTCGGGGACCACGGGCCCCCGGATGTGCGCGCCGACATCGCTGCGGCGGTGGAAGCGGCCGCCGCAGTGATCGCAGACCCAGCCGCGGACCGAGACACCGTCAAGGCGGCGGCCGATCGGATCGCCGACGGTGTCGCGGCGCTCACGGACGCTCTGGAGAAGCAGCGGATCGCGGAGGCCAACGCCGCCGCAGATGCGGCCGCAGAGGCCGCTGCGGAAGCGCAGGACGGCGAGGCGGAAGCCGGCGCGGACGGCGACCCTGAGAGCGGTGGCGATTCAGAGGCCGGAGAGTCGGCGGACGCCCCTGATGGCTCGGCAGAGTCTGCTCCGGGAGCAACTGCCTAGATGACCTCGGCGGAGAAGGCGATCCGGTCATGCGGCCCTCAGGGGCTTGC